>JAEUAC010000109.1 GCA_019695455.1 Methylorubrum extorquens
CCACCTCCATGGAGAAGTTCATGCCGATCGCCCAGAAGAACGACAGGCGCGGCGCGAACTGGTCCACGGTGAGCCCGGCCGCGAGCCCCGCCCGGATGTATTCGACCCCGTCCGCCAGCGTATAGGCGAGTTCGAGATCCTGCGTCGCGCCGGCCTCCTGCATGTGGTAGCCGGAGATCGAGATGGAGTTGAACTTCGGCATCGTCTTCGCCGTGTAGGAGAAGATGTCGCCGATAATGCGCATGGAGCCGGCCGGCGGGTAGATATACGTGTTGCGGACCATGAACTCCTTGAGGATGTCGTTCTGGATGGTCCCGGCCAGCTTCTCGGGACCGACGCCCTGCTTCTCGGCTGCCACGACGTAGAGGGCGAGAATCGGCAGCACGGCGCCGTTCATCGTCATCGACACGGACATCTGGTCGAGCGGGATGCCGGCGAAGAGCGTCCGCATGTCATAGATCGAATCGATCGCGACGCCCGCCATGCCGACGTCGCCGGACACGCGCGGATGGTCGGAATCGTAGCCGCGATGCGTCGCGAGATCGAAGGCGACGGACAGCCCCTTCTGGCCTGCCGCGAGGTTGCGCCGATAGAAGGCGTTCGAATCCTCCGCCGTGGAGAAGCCGGCATATTGCCGGACCGTCCACGGCTGGTTGACGTACATGGTCGGGTAGGGGCCGCGGCCGTAGGGCGGCAGGCCCGGCCAGGTGTCGAGGAAGTCGAGCCCCGCCCGGTCCGCCGGACCGTAGGCGGTGCGGACCGGTATCCCCTCAGGCGTGAGCCAGGGCTCCCCGTCGGCGGCGGTCGCCACGGGGGCGCGGCTCGGCCGGAAGGGCAGGGCGGAAAAGTCCGGAATGGCCGTCATGGCGTCGTGTCCCGCGCCTCTTGGTCGTTGATGGATCGACGATAATCGCATTCCGGCCCGGGCGCCATGCCCCGGACGCAGACCGGGCGTCGCGTCGGCTCGACCCCCGGCCGCCCGGCCTGTAAGAGCCCGCCCTTTCGAGGAGGAACGCGCCATGACGGGTCCGCGCGTGGCGGTCGCTGGCTGCGGCCGGTGGGGCCGCAACCATGTCCGCAATCATGCCGAGATCGGCTCGCTCGCGGCCGTGATCGATTCCGATCCGGCAGTCGCGGCGGCCGAGGCGGCCCGCTACGGCGTGCCGGCGCTCGGCTTCGAGGCGGCGCTCGCGGACGGGACCATCGACGGGATCGTGTTCGCGCTGCCGCCCTCGCAGAACCTGCCGCTCGGCCGCCGGGTGCTGGCCGCCGGCAAGCACCTCTTCGTCGAGAAGCCGCTGGCGCTCACCGTCGCGGACGGCGAGGCGCTGTGCCGCGCGGCGGACGCGGCCGGCCGCGTCCTGATGGTCGGGCACATCCTCCAGTACCATCCGGCCTTCCAGGCCCTGGCCCGGCTGGTCGCGGAAGGGCGGCTCGGCCGGCTCCTGTCGCTCACCTCGACGCGGCTCGATCTCGGCCGCATCCGCCGCGAGGAGGACGCGCTCTGGGCGCTGGCGCCGCACGACGTGTCCATGCTGCTCGCGCTCGCGGGCGGCGCCCCGACCACGGTCTCGGCCCGGGCGGGCCGGCACACCCACCCGTCCATCGCCGATTCGACCACCCTCGACCTCGGGTTCCCGGGCGGGCTCCGCGGCGAGATCCGCGTCTCCTGGCTCAACCCCTTCAAGGAACAGACGCTCGTGGCCGTCGGCACGGCCGCCATGGCGGTCTTCGACGACCGCGAACCCTGGGAGCGCAAGCTCGTCCTCGTGCCGTACCGGCTCGAGGAGACCGGCGGCCTCGTCGCGACGGAGCGCGGCGCGGACGAGGCGGTGGCCGTCGCGCCGGCCGAGCCCCTGCGGGCGGAATGCCTCCGGTTCCTCGAGGCGATCGCGACCGGAGCCGCGCCGCCGACGGACGGGCGGGAGGGGCTCGCCGTGCTGGCCGTGCTCGAGTCGGCCAGCCGGGACCTCGCCCGATCCGTTTCCGATGCCGCGGGTGCTTGACAGCCGGACCGCCGCCCCCCTAAACCCCGGCACCGCCGCAGGGCGGCCACGCGGGCGTAGCTCAGTTGGTTAGAGTGCCGGCCTGTCACGCCGGAGGTCGCGGGTTCGAGCCCCGTCGCCCGCGCCACGGAAGGCCGCGCCGCCTTCCGGTCCCGAACCGCGTCGGGAACTTCCTCTCGTTCAGCTCCGTCCAAGCCTAGGCCCGTCGTCGAACGCGCTCCGGCCTCCTCGCGTCGTCGATCCGGCTCGTGGGCCGACCGACCGTCGACGGGATCGCCGACGGTCGTCGTCCCGTCCGAACCCGCCGGATTCCGCGTTCGGACGGTGTCGCGGACCGTCTCATGCGGCAGGCGCCGGAGGGGGGCGCTTCACGGTGTTGTGCGCCGCAGCGGCAGCTTGTCACCTTAGAATCGCTGCGATAAGCCACCTACCTGATTGGCAGGACGGGACGGCTGGAGCCGACGCGCCGCGGCATCGCGGAACGGACGGATTTCGGCCCTCCGGCGTTCTCGGGTGTCGCATGAACGATCTCGTCACAGCCTACCTGCCCCTCGTGATCTTCATCGGGGTGGCTATCGTCATCGCCTGCGCGCTGCTCGTCGCGCCCTTCCTCCTGGCCTTCAAGCGGCCGGACCCTGAGAAGCTGTCCGCCTACGAGTGCGGCTTCAACGCGTTCGACGACGCCCGCATGAAGTTCGACATCCGGTTCTACCTGGTCGCCATCCTGTTCATCATCTTCGATCTCGAGGTCGCGTTCCTGTTCCCCTGGGCGATCACGTTCGGGGATCTGGGCTGGTACGGCTTCTGGTCGATGATGATCTTCCTGGGCGTGCTGACGGTCGGCTTCGCCTACGAGTGGAAAAAGGGAGCCCTGGAATGGGACTGACCGCTTCGACGACGGCCGTCGCGCCGGCGCCGCGCGGGATCCTCGATCCCGCGACGGGCCGCCCGGTCGGCGACACCGATCCGTTCTTCCGCGAGGTGAACGCGGAGCTCGCCGACAAGGGCTTCATCGTGGCCGCGGCCGACGATCTGATCACCTGGGCGCGCACCGGCTCGCTCATGTGGATGACGTTCGGGCTCGCCTGCTGCGCGGTCGAGATGATGCAGATGTCGATGCCGCGCTACGACGCCGAGCGGTTCGGCTTCGCACCCCGGGCGACGCCGCGGCAATCGGACGTCATGATCGTCGCCGGCACGCTGACGAACAAGATGGCGCCGGCCCTGCGCAAGGTCTACGACCAGATGCCCGAGCCGCGCTACGTGATCTCCATGGGATCCTGCGCCAACGGCGGCGGCTACTACCACTATTCGTATTCGGTGGTGCGCGGCTGCGACCGGATCGTTCGGATGGACATCTACGTGCCCGGCTGTCCGCCGACCGCGGAGGCGCTGCTCTACGGCGTGCTCCTACTGCAGAAGAAGATCCGCCGCACCGGGACCATCGAGCGCTGACCGATGCGCATCGAATCGATCCCGTTCGGGACCACGGACTGGTCCGCGGTCGAGCCCACGCACCACGCGGGCGAGACCGGGGCCGCGACCTGGCGCACGCGCCAGT
>JAEUAC010000283.1 GCA_019695455.1 Methylorubrum extorquens
ATGGTGCGCTTCGAGGGCGGGAAGATCGTGAACGCGGCCGCGCAGGGCTTCATCGGCGGCGGCATGATCCCGACCGTCTTCGCGTCGGCCTACACGATCTTCCCGCCCTCTCGCCGCAACACCGTCACGCCGCTGATCGGCCTCGTCGCGACGCTCGCGCCGACGATCGGCCCCACGATCGGCGGCTACCTGACCGACCTCTTCTCCTGGCACTGGCTGTTCCTCGTCAACATCGTGCCGGGCATCTTCGTCACCGTGTCGACCTACATCCTCGTCGATTTCGACGAGCCCAATCTCGACCTCCTGAAGGGGTTCGACTGGGCGGGGCTCGGCTTCATGGCGGCCTTCCTCGGCACGCTCGAATACGTGCTGGAGGAGGGGCCGACGAACGACTGGTTTCAGGACGAGCTGATCGTCGTCGCGGCGATCGTGTGCGTCTCCTCCTGCGTGCTCTTCTTCTGGCGGATGTTCAGCTACCGCCAGCCGATCGTCGACCTCTACGCCTTCTCGAACCGCAACTTCGCGGGCGGATCGGCCTTCTCCTTCGTCATGGGGATCGGCCTCTACGGACTGACCTACCTCTACCCGGTCTACCTCGCGCGGGTGCGCGGGTACTCGGCGTTGCAGATCGGCGAGACGATGTTCGTCACCGGCATCTGCATGTTCGCGACCGCGCCGATCGTCGGCCGGATGGTCGGCAAGGTGGATCCGCGGCTCATGATGGCGGCCGGGTTCCTCGGCTTCGGGCTCGGCACCTGGTGGGCCTCCTACATCACCAAGGACTGGGACTTCTGGGAGCTGCTGGTCCCGCAAGTCCTGCGCGGCGTGTCTCTGATGACCTGCATGATCCCCATCAACAACATCGCGCTCGGCACCCTGCCGCCGGAGCGGATCAAGAACGCGTCCGGCCTCTTCAACCTGACCCGCAACCTCGGCGGGGCGGTCGGCCTCGCGCTCATCAACACGTTGCTGAACGATCGCTGGGACCTCCACCTCGCGCGCCTGCACGAGAGCGTCACCTGGAGCCGCGGCGTCGCGAACGAGACGCTCGCGACCATGACGGGCGCCTACGGCTCGCTCGGCTCGGACGCGGCCCTGGCGGGGCTGAAGCAGATGTCGGCGCTGGTGCGGCGACAGGCTCTCGTCATGTCCTTCGGCGACGTCTTCCTCGTCCTGACAGTCCTCTTCGTGTCTCTGGCGTTCCTGGTGCCGTTCATCCGCCGTCCGCAGCCGCTCGGGGCCGGCGCCGGCGGGGGGCATTGACGGCGGCCTTGCGCCGGGCGCTTGCGGGCGGGGACGCGATCGCTAGAACGGAGCGGCCCTTCACCGGACGATCCGCGCCGTGCCCTTCCGTCGTCGGCCGGCGCCCGTCACCGCGCCGGAGCCCGGTCCCCTGATCCGCTTCGAGGACGTCTCGCTCCGCTACGGTCCGGTCGCGGCCGTGGATCGCGTGTCGCTCGCCGTCGGGGACGGGGAGTTCTTCTGCCTCCTGGGCCCGTCCGGCTGCGGAAAGACGAGCCTTCTCCGCATGTTGGCGGGGTTCGAGGAGCCGGATGGCGGCCGCGTCGTCCTGGACGGACGGGACCTCCGGGGCGTGCCGCCGCATCGGCGACCGCTCAACATGATGTTCCAGTCCTACGCGCTCTTCCCGCACCTGTCGGTGGCGGAGAACGTCGCCTACGGGCTCCGCCGCCTCGGCCTGCCGCGCGCGGAGCGGGTCGAGCGGGTGGCCGCGATGCTGCGCCTGGTGCGCCTGGACCAGCATGGCACGCGCCGGCCCGACGCGCTGTCCGGGGGGCAGCGCCAGCGCGCCGCCCTGGCGCGTGCCCTGGCGCGTGCCCCGCGCGTGCTGCTCCTCGACGAGCCGCTGGCCGCGCTCGACCGGCGGCTCCGGAGCGAGACCGGCCGCGAGCTGAAGGCGTTGCAGGAGGCCGTCGGCACGACCTTCGTGATGGTCACGCACGACCAGGAGGAGGCGATGGCGCTGGCCGACCGGGTCGGCATCATGGAGGCCGGGCGCCTCGTCCAGGTCGGGACGCCGCGCGTGCTCTACGAGCGGCCGGCGAGCCGCTTCGTGGCCGGCTTCCTCGGCGACGTGAACCTCGCGGAGGGGCGCTACGCCGCCTCGCCGGGCGGCTGGTCCGCCATGGCGACGCGGCTGCGGACCGCTCCGCTCAGCTGCCCGCCGAGCGAATCGGTGCCGGCCGGCGCGGCCGCCTGCCTCGCGGTCCGGCCGGAGCGCGTGCGGGTTCTGGCGCCGGACGCGCCGCGGACCGAGAACGAGCTCGCCGGCATCGTCGCGGCCGCGACCTTCCTCGGGGCGGCGACGCGGCTCGTCGTCCGCATGGCCGACGGGCGGGACTGGTCCGTGCTCGTGCCGGCGGGCGCGCAGCCCGTCGCGGCGTCCGGCCCCGTGCGGCTCGCGGTCCCCCCCGAAGCCATCGCGGTGCTGCCGCCGTGAGGCCCCGCCGCGGCGGCGGAGGGGCCGTCATCCTGGCGCCGCTCGTCTGGCTCGTCGCCTTCGTGCTCGCACCCGTGGCGATCGTGGCGAAGATCAGCCTCTCCGAGAGCGCGCTCGCGCAGCCGCCCTACCGGCCCGTGTTCGCCTGGACGACCGATCTCGACGCCTGGCGCGCCGTCCTCGGCGGGCTGCGGCTCGACGCCTTCGCCACGCTCCTCGGCGATCCGCTCTACCTCCGGGCGGGGCTCGCCTCGCTCGCCATGGCGGCGGTCGCGACCGGGCTGCTCGCGCTCCTGGGCTACCCGCTCGCGCTGGCGCTCGCGCGGGCGCCGCGGCGCTCCCGCCCGATCCTCGTCGCGCTGGTGCTGGTGCCGTTCTGGACGAGCCTCCTCATCCGCACCTACGCGTGGATCGCGATCCTCAAGCCGGACGGCCTCCTCAACGCGGCGCTGCTGCATCTCGGGCTCGTGGCCCGGCCGCTCGCCATCCTGGACACGGACGCGGCCGTGCTGATCGGGCTCGTCTACGCCTACCTGCCCTTCATGGTCCTGCCGCTCTACGCCGTGCTGGTGGACCGGGACGACGACCTCCTCGACGCCGCCCGGGATCTCGGCGCCTCGCCGCTCGGCGCGTTCTGGACGGTCACGGCCCCGCTCTCGCTGCCCGGCCTCGCGGCCGGCGCGCTCCTCTGCTTCATCCCGATCACGGGCGAGTTCGTCATCCCGGACCTCCTCGGCGGCGCGGGGACGCCCATGCTGGGCCGGGTCGTCTGGAGCGAGTTCTTCGCCAACCGGGACTGGCCGGTCGCGGCCGCCCTGTCGCTCGTCGCGACCCTCGTCCTCATCGGCCCGATCCTCCTCGTCCGGGCCGTCGCGGACCGGCGGCCGGGGCGGGTCGCGTGAGACGCGGCCGGTTCACGGGCTTCAACGGGGTCGCGCTCGGCCTCGGGCTCCTGTTCCTGTGGGCGCCGCTCGCGCTGGTCGTCCTCTACTCGTTCAACGAATCGCGGCTCGTCACGCTCTGGGGCGGCTGGTCGCTGCGCTGGTACGGCGCGCTCGCCGGCAACGCCGCCCTGCTCGACGCCGCCTTCGTCTCGCTGAAGGTCGCGCTCGGCGCCGCCACCCTCGCGACGATCCTCGGGACGCTCGCGGCCCTCGCGCTCGCCCGCAGGGGGCGCTTCGCCGGCCGGACGGCGTTCTCGGCGCTGCTCCTCGCCCCGATGGTCATGCCGGAGGTGGTGCTCGGCCTGTCGCTGCTCCTCCTCTTCGTCGCGCTCGGTCTGGACCGCGGCCTCCTCACGGTGATCCTTGCGCATGCGACCGTGGCGATCCCGTTCGTGGCCGCGATCGTCGGCGCCCGGCTGGCGCGGTTCGATCGCGACCTGGAGCGGGCGGCGGCGGATCTCGGCGCCTCGCCCGCCGTCGCGATCGGGACCGTGACGCTGCCCGTCGCCGCGCCGGCCATCGCGGCGGCCTTCCTCCTCGCCTTCACGCTGTCCTTCGACGATCTCGTGATCGCGAGCTTCGCGTCGGGCCCGGGGGCCACGACCTTGCCGATGCGGATCTATTCGAGCGTGCGCCTCGGGGTGGCGCCGGACGTGAACGCAGCCGCGACCCTGATGATCACGGTCGTGATCCTCGGCGTCGGCGGCAGCCTCCTCCTCGCGCGCCGCCGCTGACCCGCGGCTGTCGTGGGCGCGAGGCTTGGCCTAAGCTTCGCTTGCCCCGCGCGCGGCGGCACACTCACCGGCCCAGAGGAACACTCGTGAAAGTTCTCGTCCACGCGGATCAGCCCCTCGAGACATGGCGCGAGGGGGTGCGCACCCGCATGCAGGCCTCGGCCCTCCTCGCCGGGCATCAGCTCTGCATCTTCGAGCAGTTCTGCGACGCGGGCCTCGGCGCCCCCACCCACATCCATGCCGTGGAGGAGGTGCTCGAGGTCATGGCCGGCAGGGCCGAGATCTGGCTCGGAGGCGAGAAGGCCATCGTGACGGCCGGGCAATCCGTGCTCATCCCGGCCGGCATGAAGCACGGTTTCCGCAACGTCGGCGAGGGGGTGCTGCACGTCCGGGCGACGCTGGCCGCCGCCGTGTTCGAGGCCTCCTACGAGGACCGCAACGAGCTCTCACGCCGCTGGAGCCCGAGCTTCTGAGCGGCGGTCGCGGAACGCCTTGAGGCGCGCGACGGCCGCCTCTCGCAGGCGTTCGACGGTGACGGCCAGCCGGAAGCGCCGGGACGGCGCGCCCGGCGCGGTCGCGACGACCACGTTCGCCACGGCCATCCGGCCGGTCCAGATCCGGTCCGCCAGCGGATGCCGGGCGGTCGCGAGCGAATCGGCATCGTCGATGGCGGGATCGTCGAGGAGGTGCCTGGTGGCCTCCAGCATGAGCAGGAGCCCCGGCGAGGCCCGCGCGACGCTCTCGTCGTAGGCGATCTTGAGGAGGTAGGCGCGGCTTTGCGCCACCAGCACGAGGAGCGAGGCGACGCTCCGGTCGACGGCCTTCAGGGTCAGCACGCGGCATCGGCCCGCGGTCCGGGGCGCGCCGGCCGCGGCCCGGACGAAGGCCGCGCCGCCGGGCTCCGCCGCGAGCGCGGTGCCGGCCTTGCCCTTCCAGCCGGCGGCCTCCAGCGCCAGGAACGCGTCCAGCGACCGCCGCAGATCCTCGCCCCCCGTCGCGATCTCGACCCGGACCGCGCCGATCTCGGCCAGCATGCGGCGCTGGCGCTCGTGCTTGTTGCGGGCCGGCGCCTTGAAGAGCGCGCGGAGATAGGCGGCGCCGTCCGGGCCGGGATCCAGACGGGCGCGGCGGTGGGTCTCCATCGTCTCGCAGGCGAACCCCGCCGGGCCGCCGATCCGCCGCAGCGCGTCCGCGACGGGGCCTTCCGCCGGCAGGAAGGGGAGGGCGATCGCCGCGATGCCGGCCCGGCCGGCGGCGCGGAGCAGGGCCGCCAGGATCTCGTCCGGCCGCTCCGGCGCGAGCAGGGGGGGCGACAGGGTGGCGAAGAACGCCGGGCCCCGCCGGAGCGCGCCGGGATTCGCATGCCGCAGCCGGCCGCGCGCGACGGGCAGGAGGCCGACGAGCTCGCGCTCGCCGTCCCGCCCGCGCCACGCCGCCAGGATCCGCACCCGTCCGCCGCCGGGCAGGTGGCGCATGGCCGCGAGCGCGACCTCCGGCCCGTAGAAGACGTTGGGCTCGACGGCCCTCTCCGCCAGGCGGCGCCACGGCTCCGCCCACCCGTCCGCCTCGGCGGGCGTGAGGAGGGCCGCCGTGAGGTCGCCGGCGCTCACGCGGCGGCCGCGCCGTCGGCCGGCGGCGCCGGGAGCGTCTTGTCCGGGTAGCGGCAGAGATCGGCGATGAGGCAGCGCGGGCAGTCGGGCCGGCGGGCCTTGCAGACGTAGCGGCCGTGCAGGATCAGCCAGTGATGGGCGTGCGGCAGGAACTCGCGCGGGATGCGCTCCTCCAGGCCGCGCTGCACGGCGTCGGGCGTCGGCGCGATCAGGAGCGGGATGCGGTGCGAGAGCCGGAAGACGTGCGTGTCGACGGCGATCGTCGGCTCGCCGAAGGCCATGTTGAGGACCACGGACGCCGTCTTGCCGCCCACGCCGGGCAGGCTCTCGAGATAGGCGCGCGAGGGCGGCACGACCCCGCCATGCTCGTCGAGGAGGCGTCGCGAGAGGGCGACGACGTTCTTCGCCTTGATCCGATAGAGGCCGATCGTGCGGATGTACTCGGCGACCGCCTCCTCGCCGAGCGCCACCATGGCGGCCGGATCGGACGCGACGCCGTAGAGCTTCGCGGTCGCGATGTTCACGCTCCTGTCCGTCGCCTGGGCCGAGAGCACGACGGCGACGAGCAGCGTGTAGGGATCGACGTGTTCCAGCTCGCCCTGCGGCTCCGGTTCGGCTTCACGAAAGCGTTCGAAGATGCGGCGCAGCGTCCCGGCATCGACGGGTTTCGGCGGGCGGCGCCTCGTGGGAGCGCGCGCGGTGCGGGACGGCGGCTTCCGGTCGGGCATCGCGTCGTTATATTGGCGCCATGGACACCGGCAAGAGCGGGTCGAGCGCGGGCGACGCGACGGAGGGGACGGAGGCCGTGTTCGCGGCCGTGATCCGGCCCCACCGCTCGCTCGGCCCGCGCGGCTTCCGCATCACGATGGCGCTCTGCGCCCTGGTGGCGGCGGTCGCGGCCGTCCGGTTCGTGGCGCTCGGCTTCTGGCCGGTCGGCGGGTTCCTCGCGCTCGACCTCGTGGCGCTCTTCGTGGCCCTCAAGGTCAGCGACCGGCGCGGGCGGGCCTTCGAGGAGATCCTGCTGACGCCGTTCGAGCTTCTGCTGCGGCACGTCACGCATCGCGGGGTCGCGCGCGAGTGGCGCTTCAACCCGCTCTGGACGCGGCTCCATCGCGAGGCCGACGCGGATTACGGCCTCATGCGGCTGGCGGTGCAGTCCCGCGGGCAGCGGATCGAGGTCGCCCGCGAACTGTCCCCGCACGAGCGCGAGGATCTCGCCGACGCGTTCGGGCGAGCTCTCGCGCGGGTCAAGCGCGGCGGCTGAGGCCGGAGGGCCTCAGTTGTCGAGGCCGGAGCGGAGCTTGCGGGCGTCCTCGACGCTGCGGGCGTACTGCTCCCAGGCCGACTTCACACAGAGGAAGTCCGCGAACAGCGTGGTCGCGACCTTCTCCAGCTCGTCCAGGGCCCGCCCGTTCATCATGAAGAGCTTGTGCATGCGGGCCGTGTCGTCCTCGACCTTGCGGGCGTCCATGGCCTCGCGCAGCGTCCGGGCGGTCTCGTGCACGACCGGCACGATGCGGGCCAGCTGGTCGTAGGCCGCGTCGCGCTCGCGCTCGGCCGTCAGGAGCTGCTGGCGGTGCTGCTCCAGGAGGCGCACCAGCGTCGCCGACTGGCGGCTGCGACGCTCGAGATCCTCGCCGATCGCCGCGAAGGTCTCGAACTCGTCCATCTGGTCGTCGCGGTCGCCGAAGCCGAAGGCCTCGTGCTCGCGCTCGGCGAAGACCGGCGGCATGGCGTCGGCCTCCGCATCGGCCTCGCCCGCCTCGAGGGCCGCCTCGGCATCGGCCTCGGCGGCGTCGCCGGCCTCGGCGGCCGACTTCTTGCGGCGGCCGCGCAGCAGCGGCCGCAGGGCGTCGAGCACGGAGCTTTCCATGTCGGCGCGGGAGGGTTCGCCCGCCTCGACGGGAAGGTTACCGACCTGCGAAACGGTCTCGTCCGTGGACTGACGATCCCCCTGGGGCTCTGCGTTCATTGACATCTCCTTACTCGGTTGCCCGGACACTTGGCAGCCGCATCGGAAACTTCAACTGTCAAAGAAACTTAGGGTAAAAGATCGTCGTAGATTTTCTTGCTTAACAGCGGAGTTGCGCTGCCTCAGCTGCGGCCGGGCGCCATCCGCTTGGCGACTTCTTCCAGCATGACTTCCGTCGCGCCGCCGCCGATGGTCTGGACTCGGGCGTCGCGCGTCATCCTCTCGATGGTGCTTTCGCGCATGAATCCCATGCCGCCGTGGAACTGCAGGCAGGCGTACATGACCTCGTTGACGACTTCGCCGCAGAACGCCTTCACCATCGAGACCTCGCGCGTCGCGTCGAAGCCGTGAACGTCGAGCCAGGCGGCGTGGTGGACGAGCTGCCGGCCGGCCTCGACCTTGGTCTGCATCATGGCGAGCTTCTGGCGGATGGCGCCCTTGTCCCAGAGGCTCGCGCCGAAGGCCTTGCGGCTCGTCACCCAGTCGAGCGTGAGGTCGATGGCGGCCTGCGCCTCGCCCATCGCCATCGCGCCGATGACGATCCGCTCGTTCTGGAAGTTGCGCATGATGGCGTAGAAGCCCTGGCCCTCCTGGCCGAGCAGGGCGGAGGCCGGCACGCGGCACTCCTCGAAGAAGAGCTCGGCCGTGTCCGACGAGCGCCAGCCGTGCTTGTCCAGCGCCCGGCCGACCCGCAGGCCCGGATTGTCCTTCTCGACCAGGAACATGGAGACGGAGCGCGACGGGCGGTCGCCCTCCTGGCCGGTCTTGGCGGCCACGCAGTAGAGGTCGGCGTGGACGCCGTTCGTGATGTAGATCTTGGAGCCGTCGATGACGTAGTCGTCGCCGTCGCGCCGGGCGCGGGTGCGGATCGACTTCACGTCGGAACCCGCGCCGGGCTCGGTCACGGCGACGGCGCAGATCTTCCGGCCCGCCACGATATCCGTCATGTGGGCGGCGCGCTGGGCGGGCGAGCCCGCATGGGCGACGTGCACGGAAGCCATGTCCGTGTGCACCAGCACCGTGATGGCGAAGCCCGAGAAGGTCGAGCGGCCGAGCTCCTCGGCCAGGACCACGGTCGCGAGCGTGTCCATCTCGGAGCCGCCGAACTCGGTCTCGTAGCGGATGCCCAGGAAGCCGAGCTCGCCCATGCGCCGCAGCACGGCGCGCGGCACCATGCCGTCCTCCTCCCAGGCGAGGCCGTTCGGCTTCACCTCCTCCTCGACGAAGCGGCGGATCTGCTCGCGCAGCATCTCGTGCTCCTCCGAGAAGTAGGCGGAGCGGACGCTCGGCGTCGCGTTGGCGGCGGAAGGCTGGATCGCTGCGCTCATGACGTCTCCCGGCGGCCCGGGGCCGCGCTGCAGGCCGGCGGTTGGTCGCCGGCGCTTTCCCGACCCTTCGCGCGGGCCCTGGCAGGGCGTCAACTCGGCGGATCGGCGCGGCGTTCAGCCTTCCGCAAAGATTCGCATGTAGAACCGGCGTCCTGTCGCGTACCGGATCGCCGGATGTCTGCCTCGCCCGTCCCGTCCAGCATCGTCGTCGCCGATGCCTGTCCCTGGAGCCGCAAGCGCATCCGCGAGATCCTGAACGCCGCCGGCCACCGGACGGTGCTCGAGGCGGCCGACGGGGCGCAGGTCGTCGGGCTGCTCGAAGGCGCGCTGCCCTCGTTGCTGGTGCTCGACTGGTCGCTCCCGGTCGTCGGCACGCCGGAACTGATGCAACTTGCGCGCGACGCGCAGGGCGGCGGGGCCCCGGACCTGCCCATCATCGTCACCATGACCGATCCCAAGGCGGGCGAGGTGCGGCGGGCCATGGATGCCGGCGTCACGAACATCGTCGCCAAGCCGTTCTCGCCGCGGCTCATGCGCCGTCGCCTGCAGGACGCGCAGGCATCGCCGGCCACATGACGCGTTAACGGGCTGGCCCCGTCGGGGTGGGCGCGATAGTGTCCCGACAGTACACCCGGCGCGTCGCGTGGGTGGCAGCGGAATGGAGTCGTGCAGGAGCGAGCGGAGATCGGCACCGGCGGATTCGCCTCGGGACGTGGTGCGGCCACGTCTGAGACGGCCGTGGTCGAACCGGTTCGTCGTCCCGTCCCGGCCAGCCGCTCGAGCCTGAAGCGCGCGACGCCGGCCTACGCCGCCCTCGACCTCGGCACGAACAACTGCCGGCTCTTGATCGCCGAGCCGTCCTACCACGAGTTCCGGGTCGTCGACGCCTTCTCGCGCATCGTGCGCCTGGGGGAGGGGCTCGGGATCGGCGACCGGCTGAACGAGGACGCGATCGAGCGCACGCTCTCCGCGCTGCGGGTCTGCAAGGCCAAGATCGAGAATCGCAACGTCATCCGGGCCCGGCTCATCGCAACCGAGGCGTGCCGCCTCGCCGCCAACGGGCCGGCCTTCATCGAGCGCGTGCGCGACGAGGTCGGCCTCGCGATCGAGGTGGTCGACCGCGAGACCGAGGCGACGCTCGCCGTGATGGGCTGCTCGTCGCTCGCCCATCCGAAGGCCGGCTCCGTCATCATCTTCGACATCGGCGGCGGCTCGACGGAGATCGCCTGGCTCGACGGGCAGACGGGCGGCGGCGAGCTCTCGCCGAGCGAGCGCATCCGTGCCTGGGATTCGCTGCCGGTCGGCGTGGTGACGCTGGCCGAGCGCCACGGCGGCACCAAGGTCACGCCCGAGGTCTTCGAGGACATGGTGGACGAGGTCTCGGGCCGGCTCCTGCCGTTCGGCCTGAAGGCCGGCGCGGCGGCGGCGGCGCCGAACTTCCACCTGCTCGGCACCTCCGGCACCGTCACGACGGTCGGCGGCATCCATCTCGGGCTCGAGCGCTACGACCGGCGGCGCGTCGACGGGCTGTGGATGAAGGACCACGAGATCACGGCCGTGTTCGACCGGCTGCTGCGGACCAACCTCGACCAGCGGGCCGACAATCCCTGCATCGGGCGCGACCGGGCGGACCTCGTCCTGGCCGGCTGCGCCATCCTCGAGGCGATCCGGCGCGCCTTCCCGGCCTCCTACCTCCGCATCGCCGACCGCGGCCTGCGGGAGGGCATCCTCATCACGATGATGCGCGAGGACAAGGTCTGGGGCCGGCGGGCCCGGGCATGAGCGGGAGCCGCGGCGGACAGGCCCCGCCCGGCCGGCAGCGGGTGCGGAGCGCGGCGAAGCGCACCCCGTCCTCGCGGGCCTGGCTGGAGCGGCAGCTGAACGACCCCTTCGTGCTCCGCGCGAAGGCGGAGGGCTGGCGCTCGCGCGCGGCCTTCAAGCTCATCGAGATCGACGACAAGTTCCGCTTCCTGAAGCCGGCGGGGCGCGTGGTCGACCTCGGCGCTGCCCCGGGCGGCTGGTCGCAGGTCGCGGCCCAGCGGGTCGGCCGCGCCGCCGGCAAGGGCATCGTCGTCGGCATCGACCTCCTCGAGATGGACGCGATCCCGGGCGTCGACTTCGTGCAGCTCGACTTCATGGCCGACGACGCGCCGGACCGGCTGCGGGCCATGCTGGGCGGGCCGGCTGACGTCGTCTTGTCCGACATGGCCGCCAACGCGACCGGCCACCGCCGGACGGACCACCTGAAGATCATGGGCCTCGCCGAGACGGCGGCCGAGTTCGCGCGCGCGGTTCTCGCGCCGGGCGGCGCCTTCGTGGCGAAGGTCCTGAAGGGCGGCACCGAGAACGCCATCCTGGCCGACCTGAAGCGCGACTTCGCGATGGTGCGGCACTTCAAGCCGGCCTCCAGCCGCAGCGATTCGGCCGAGCTCTACGTGCTCGCGACCGGCTTCAGGGGCGAGGGCGCGCCGGATCCCGAGGCGCCGGAAGACGAAGAAGCCAGATCGCCGCCGCCCCGAGAGCGGTGATCCACCATCCCTGCCAGGCGCCGTGCGCGACCAGCATGATGGCGCCGGCGGAGCCCGCGACCGCGAGCGCCGCGGCGGCGCCGGGCCCGGGCAGGCGCGCGATGCCGGCGCAGAGCAGCCCGAGGACGAGCCCCGCGAGAGCGGCGCCGGGCAGGCCGAGTTCGGTCCAGACCTGGACGTAGCCGTTGTGCGGGTGGCCGACCGCCAGCATCAGCCGGCGGCTCTCCGGCACCTCGGCCGCGACCGGATCGCGGCCGAGCTCCGAGCTCGTGCCGAACCCCGTCCCCGTCCAGGGCCGCAGCCGGATCACCTCCCCGAAGCTCTCCCAGATCAGCACGCGGTCGCGCGCCTGCATGTCGTGCAGGGCGTCGAGCGTCCGCTCCCCGAGGGTCCGGGCCGCGAGCGTGCCGAAGACGGGCGCGAGGAGGAGCGAGATGGCGAGCGCCGCCGCCAGGAGCCCGGTCGCCGCCCGCCGGCTCTCCCTGGCGACGAGGAGCAGCGTCAGCCCCGCCATGAAGCCCATGGCGGCCGCGGCGGCATGCGCCCACAGGATCGCGACGAGGACGAGCCCGCCGACGACGATCGCGACGCCACGCCGCCCGTCGAGCCACAGCCAGGCCGCGACGGGCCAGAACACGATCAGGATCGCGGTCGCGGAGCGCTTGAAGATGTAGGTCTGCGACCGGAACCCGAGGCCGGCCCGCAGGGACACGCCCATGGCGAGCTCCGCCGCGATCCACAGCGCGCCGGCCGCGACCAGGACGGCGGCCAGCACCCACACCCGATCCGGCACCCGGCCGGGCAGCGCGAGATGCAGGAGGAAGGGCGCCAGCGCGGCGAGCACCAGTTCGCCGTAGAGCGACAGCGATCGCCCGGGATGGTGCGACCAGGCGAGCGACACGGCCGCGAGCAGGAGGAAGGCTAGGCCCGCGAGGACGAGCGGCCGGCGCAGGTCGTCGCGCGCCCGCTCCATCGCGATCGCGGGCTCGCGGCCCGCGACGCGGCTCGCGATCGCGGCCGCGGCGGCCAGCGCGACCATCAGGGTCGAGGACCGGTTGGCGATGGCCATGGCGAGCGGCATGGCGGCGAGGAGGACCCAGGCCAGGCTGGCGAGCCCGTCGGCGAGGCGACCGGGCGCGCGCGCGCCGGCGCGGTCGGGGAGGCGGCTCGAAGGGCTCATGGCTGGGTCTGCTGCGAGGGCGCGTCGACCCGGCGGACCCGCCCCGCCATCTCGGCCCCGGCATCGGGATCCAGGCGCCGGAAGAAGAAGGCCGCGGAGGCGGAGAGGAGCGCCACCAGGAGGAAGGCGGGCCAGAAGTCGCCGGCCGTGAGGTCGGTGCCGGAGCGGACGCGCGTCGCGGCGTCGAGCGCGAGCCCGCCGAAGGCGACGCCCGCGCCGAGCGAGATCTGCTGGCTCGTGCCGACGAGGCTCGTCGCCGCGCTCATGCGCTCGGGCGGGATCTCGGAATAGACGATCGTGTTGATGGCCGTGAACTCGAGCGAGCGGAAGCAGCCGCCGACGAGCAGCACGGCCAGCATGACGAGCGTCGGCGTGGCCGGCGTGAACAGGCCCGCAGAGCCCATGAAGGCGGCCGCCACGAACGCGTTCCAGGTCAGCACGGACCGGAAGCCCGCGAGCCGCAGGATGCGGGAGGCGAGGCCCTTCATGACCATGGCGCCGGCCGCCGACGCGAAGGTCAGGAGGCCCGAATGGAGGGGCGACAGGCCGAAGCCGAGCTGCAGCATGAGGGGGAGCAGGAAGGGCGAGGCGCCCACCCCGATCCGGAACATGAAGCCCCCCATCAGGCCGTTGAACAGGGTCGGGATGCGCAGGAGCGAGAGGTCGAGCAGCGGGAAGGCCGTGCGCCGGGCGTGCAGGACGTAGAGGCCGATCAGCACCGCGCCGAGGAGGCCCGCGCCGATCGAGGCCTCGATCGGGATGAGGTGGCGGCCGCCGGTCGAGAGGCCGAGCATGAGGAGGGCGAGCCCGAAGCCCGACAGGACGAAGCCGACCCGGTCGAGCGGGCGGCGCTCCGGCTCGCGCACCTCGGGGAGGTAGAGCGTCGCCAGCACGATGCCCACGATCCCGATCGGGATGTTGATGACGAAGATCCAGCGCCAGTCGGCATAGGTCGTGATGAAGCCGCCGAGCGGCGGGCCGAGCACCGGCCCGACCAGCGCCGGGATGGTCAGCCAGGCCATGGCGGAGACGAACTCGCTCCGCGGCACCGAGCGGAGCATGACGAGGCGGCCGACCGGCACCATCATGGCGCCGCCCATGCCCTGGAAGAACCGGGCGCCGACGAACCCCGCGAGGGTGGTCGAGACCGCGCAGCACAGCGAGCCGGCCAGGAACACGCCCAGCGCGGCCCGGAAGACGGTCCGCGAGCCGAACCGGTCCGCCATCCAGCCGGAGACCGGGATGAACACGGCGAGCGAGACGATGTAGGCGGTGAGCGCGAGCTTGAGGGCGACCGGATCCTGGTTCAGGTCGGCCGCGATGGAGGGCAGCGCGGTCGCGAGGATCGTCGAATCGGTGTTCTCCATGAACAGGCCGGTCGCGACGATGATCGGGATGAGGCGCTCGCGGCGCATGGGGCTCGGGCCGGCTGGTGGGCGGATTGCGGTGCCGCGCTCTTCCGGCCTTTCGACGGCCAAGGCAAGGCGGCCGGGGCGGGGCCTATTGCTGCGTGAAGAACGTGAGGAGGACCTTCCCCTTCTCGCCGAGCAGGCAGACGAAGCGGTAGGGCTTCTCGCCCTCCTTCCGCTCGAGATAGGCGTCGCCCATCACGACGCCCTTCACGGGCGTGTCCTCGACCTTCGTGTCCGCCTTCGCGACCGTGACCGCGTCGGGATCGATCAGGAGGTCCTTGATCGCCGGCGAGCGCTCCTTCAGGGCGATCAGCCCCGTGGTCCGGCAGGCCTCGACCTCGGGCGTGGGCGACGTCTTCGTCACCTCCTGGGCGAGGGCGGGGCCGGCTGCGAGCGCGGCGAGGACGACGAGGGGGCGGATCATGCCGCCCGGGTTATTCCGCCACGGCCGTGATGTCGATCTTGTCGAGCAGCATCGTCGGATCGGCGGCGGCGGCGAAATCGGTGAAGCCGAGGCCGGCCGGATCGCGCGTGCGCACCTGGATCGCGAGGCGGCCGGGCTTGGCCACGAACCGGGCCACGGCCTGGCCGAGGTCCTTCGCGGCGGCCGAATTGCCCAGCATCACGGGGATGCCGACCGCGGCGGCGAGGCCGTAGTCGCGGCGGATGTCGACGGCGGTCCTGCCGGTCTCGGCCGCCTGGCGGGCGACGACCTTCTCGAAGAGGCCCGTGTTCTCGACCGCGAGGTCGATCGACCGGATCGTCGCGCCGACGGCCGCGACCGTCGCGAGCGCCTGGTCGGGGTTGAAGATGTCGCGCGAGACGTTGCCGAGCACGGCGCGGACGACGACGGAGCCGAGGCCGGCGGCCCGGACCGAGAGGTCGCGCAGCACGATGGTCGAGGAGGGCTCGCTGTAGCCGAGGCTCGCGCCGAGCGAGGCCTCCACCCGGTCGATGCCGAGGCCGAGCGCCGGCTGCACGGCCGGATCCGCCGGATCGAGCGGCACGCTGACGTCGCGCACGGCCAAGCGGATGTCGCTCGGCAGGCCCTCGATCGGCTTGTCGACGCCGAACTCGAAGGAGCCGAGCCCGATCTGCGTCGGCCGTCCGGAGACGTCGCTGCGGATGCCGACGCCCGTCACGCGGATCGCGGCGTTCGCCGGCACGAAGCGGCGGATGTCGGCGGGGGAGAAGCCGCCGGCGGACGCGGAATCCATGTCCTTGGCGGCCTGCAGCATCGGCAGGATCGACAGCCCGGTCACGGTCATGGACGCGATCGTGACGCCGTTTCCGGCCTGCCCGGCCTCGAACCCGTCGATCGTCGCCTCCGGCGGGCGGCCCGCGCCGCCGCGATAGGCCATCCGGGCGACCTTCATGCCGGGCTCGGCCGGGGTCGCCCCGATCCCGACGATGCCGCTCGCCTCCATGCTGCCGATCTCGTAGGCGGAGAGCAGGTCGAGGACGGCCCCGAAGGCGGCCTTCTTCGCGGGCGAGGCCTGGCCGGGCGAGGCCCCATCGGCCGGCTGCGGGGGCACCGAGGCGCGCGCCATCGTGGCCGCCCAGCCGTCCGCCGTGCGGCGGCCGGCCACGTCGCGGGCCGCCAGGCGGGACACGCCGAAGGTCCCGCCCTTGCCGTCGCCCAGCGTGAGACCCTCGATGGTGGCCGACGCGTAGATCGGCCGGAGGGGCGCCGGAGCCCCGGCGGGGGCCGGCTCGGTGACGAGGGCCGCGAGATAGCCGAGATCCACGTCCCGGACCTCGATCCGGCCGATGCGCCCCTCGGAGCGGACCGCACCGGCCAGCTGGTCCAGAACGGCGCCCTCTCCGACCGCGGAGGCGAGCTTGCCGTCGGCGAGGTCCGACAGGCGGACGTCGCGATGCAGCGCGGTCTGCGTGCCGGCCTCCGACCGGGTCGTCGTGTAGAGCTCGGGGATCAGGATCGAGGAGGCGGACAGCCTGCCGATCCGCTCCGCCGCGGGCACGCCCGATGCCGGATCGAGGAGGCGCGCGAGGTCGGCCGCCGAAAGGCTCGTGCCCGAGATCTCGACCCGGGGCGCCACGAAGGAGAAGGTGCCGAGCGTCGCGGCGAGGTTGCGGGCCGTGAAGCCCGTCGCGCTCTGCTCGACCGCGAACGGGCCCGGAACCGGCACCAGGATGCGCGGCCCCGCCGCGACCGGCGCCGGGGGCGCGACCGGAACAGGAACAGGGACCGGGACCGGGACAGGCACGACGGTTGCGACTGGCGGCGCGGGTTGCGGGCGGGCAGGGGTGTTGCCGAAGCCGGAGGCCTGGCTCCAGGCGGGCAGCGGAGACGCGCCGAGCGCCACGGCCAGCGCGACCGCGCCCGAATTCAACCTGCGCATCCACATCCCCCGGCTGCGCGCCGGCGGGGGCGCGTCAGAGCGAGAAGGATGTACCGCAACCGCAGGAGGACGTCGCCTGCGGATTCTGGATCTTGAACGACTGCCCGATCAGATCGTCGACGAAGTCCACCACCGAGCCCTGCAGGTATTGCAGCGAGGTCTCGTCGACGAGGACCTTGGCGCCGTCGCGCTCCAGCAGGAGGTCGTCGTCGTTACGCTCGCGGTCGATGTCGAACCCGTACTGGAAGCCGGAACAGCCGCCCCCGTTGACGCTGATGCGGAGCATCGCGCCGGTCGGTTCGCCGGAGAGGATCTCCCCGATGCGGCGGGCGGCGTTGGCGGTGATCGAGAGCGTATCCATGGCCATCGGCTTGCGGTTCTCTTGTTCGCCAAGGTAAGGGCGGTCCCCGAGAGCTGCAACACCGGACCGCGCCTTGGCCCGACACGGCGAGCGCTGGCGCGCCCCCTATGCCTGCGATCCGGCCGCGAGTCGCGGCCGACTCGTGCCCGAGCCGGATTCGCCGACGCGCTCGGCCTTCCAGCGCGACCGCGACCGCATCATCCACTCCACCGCCTTCCGCCGGCTCACGCACAAGACGCAGGTCTTCGTCTGGCACGAGGGCGACCATTTCCGCACGCGCCTGACCCACACGATCGAGGTCGGCCAGATCGCGCGCGCGCTCGCCCGCTCGCTCGGGCTCGACGAGGACCTGGCTGAGGCGATCGCGCTCTCCCACGACCTCGGCCACACGCCCTTCGGGCACACGGGCGAGGACGCCCTGCAGGACCTGATGGCGCCCTTCGGCGGGTTCGACCACAACGCCCAGGCGCTCAGGATCGTGACGCGGCTCGAGCGCCGCTACGCCTTCTTCGACGGGCTGAACCTCGCCTTCGAGACGCTGGAGGGCCTGGTCAAGCATAACGGGCCGCTGCTCGACGCGGCCGGGGTCCCGACGGGATCGTACCGGACGGGCGGCGTGCCGGGCGCCATCCTCGACTTCGACGCGGCCATGCCGCTCGGGCTCGACCGGCACGCGCCGGCGGAGGCCCAGGCGGCCGCCATCGCGGACGACATCGCCTACGACGCGCACGACATCGACGACGGCCTGCGCGCGGGCATCCTGGAGGCCGAGGAGCTGCGCGAGGTGCCGTTCCTCGCCGGGCTGCTGGACGAGATCGAGGCCGTGGCGCCTGGGCTCGAGCCGGCCCGGCGCGTCCACGAGCTCTCGCGCCGCGTCATCACGCGGCTCGTCGAGGACGCGCTCGCCGAGAGCGGACGCCGCCTCGCCGCCCTCGCGCCGGCGGGGCCGGACGCGATCCGGGAGGCGGGCGCGCCGGTGGTGGCCTTCTCGCCCGCCATGGCGGAGGCCGAGCGGGCCATCAAGGGCCACCTGTTCCCGCGGCTCTACCGCCACCCGCGCGTGATGGCCGTGCGGCGGGACGCGGACGCCGTCATCCGCGAGCTGTTCGGCCGCTTCGTCGCCGATCCCGCGGCCCTGCCGTCCGAGTGGCGGGCCGGGCTCGACCCGGCCGATCCCGCGCGGCTCGCCCGCCGGGTGGCCGACTACATCGCCGGCATGACGGACCGCTACGCCGTGACGGAACACCGGCGGCTCTTCCCGACGACGCCCGACCTGCGGATCGTCTGAGCGGCCGGAGGGATCGCCTTCGGGCGCTCCCGTGCTAAGGCGCCGGCCGACGGGGCGGAACGGCCCCGCCGCGAACGAGCGTCTGGTCACGTCATGAACATCTTCGGGCTCTTCGAACGCCGGGTCGGCGAGGCGCTGGAGCGCCTGGCGGAGGCCGGGCGCGTGCCGGCCGGGATCGACCTGTCGAAGGTCGTGGTCGAGCCGCCGCGCGACCAGAGCCACGGCGACCTCGCGACCAACGCCGCCATGGCGGTGGCGAAGAGCGCCCGCCTGAACCCGCGCGAGCTCGCGACGCTCCTCATCGAGGACCTGCAGGCCGATCCGCGCATCGCCGGGCTCGACGTCGCCGGGCCGGGCTTCATCAACATCCGGCTCCGGCCTGACGTGCTGCACGACGTCGTGCGGGCGGCGCTCGCGGATCCGGCGGGTTTCGGCCGCTCCGGGCAGGGCGCGGGCGCCCCGGTCAACGTCGAATACGTCTCCGCCAACCCGACGGGGCCCATGCATGTCGGCCACGGCCGCGGGGCGGTGTTCGGCGACGCGCTCGCGAACCTGCTCGCCTTCGCGGGCTTCGCGGTCGCGCGGGAATACTACGTCAACGACGCGGGCGCGCAGGTCGACGTGCTCGCCCGCTCGGCCTTCCATCGCTACCGCGAGGCGCTGGGCGAGGCGGTCGGCCCGGTCGGGGAGGGGCTCTATCCGGGCGACTATCTCGTGCCGGTGGGCCGCCTGCTGGCCGAGCGCCACGGCCCGGCCCTGACGGCGCAGCCGGAGGCCGAATGGCTGCCGGTCGTGCGGGCGGTCGCGATCGACGCCATGATGGACCTCATCCGCGAGGACCTCGCGACGCTCGACATCCGCCACGAGGTCTTCTTCTCGGAGCGCTCGCTGAAGGACGGCCCCGTCGACGCGATCCGCGAAACCATCGCCGACCTGCGGGCGAGGGGGCTCGTCTACGAGGGGCGGCTCGCGCCCCCGAAGGGCCAGCTGCCGGAGGATTGGGAGGACCGGGAGCAGACGCTGTTCCGGGCGACCGAGTTCGGCGACGACGTCGACCGGCCGCTCCTCAAGTCGGACGGCTCCTACACCTACTTCGCCTCGGACATCGCCTATCACCGGTCCAAGTTCGAGCGCGGCTTCCGCCAGATGATCGACGTCTGGGGCGCCGATCACGGCGGCTACGTGAAGCGCATGAACGCGGCCGTGAAGGCGATCTCGGGCGGCGAGGCGGCGCTCGACGTCAAGCTCTGCCAGCTCGTCAAGCTGCTTCGGGGCGGCGAGCCCGTGAAGATGTCGAAGCGCTCGGGCGACTTCGTCACCCTGCGGGAGGTCGTGGACGAGGTCGGCCGCGATCCGGTCCGCTTCATGATGCTGTTCCGCAAGAACGACGCGCCGCTCGACTTCGACCTGGCCAAGGTGGTCGAGCAGTCGAAGGACAACCCGGTCTTCTACGTCCAGTACGCCCACGCGCGCTGCGCCTCCGTCTTCCGGCAGGCGGGCGAGGGCGGCTTCGACGCGGGCGACCGCGCGGCGCTGGCCGCGGCCGACCTCTCCGTCCTCGACGACGAGGCCGAGATCGAGCTCATGCGCCGCATCGCGGCCTGGCCCCGGCTCGTGGAGGCGGCGGCGGCCGCGCACGAGCCGCACCGGATCGCCTTCTACCTCTACGACACGGCCGCCGCGTTCCACGCCCTCTGGAACAAGGGCAAGGATCTGCCTCAATTACGCTTTGTTAAGCACGGAGATGAAAGATCGACGATGGCGAGATTGGGCCTCGTGGGCGCCTTGATGGGCGTTCTCGGTTCCGGACTCGCGGTGCTCGGCGTCGCTGCGCCGGACGAGATGCGCTGACGCGCCCGGGCCGGTGACGTGAACAGGTCCCCGCCATCTCGCTCCGGTCGGAAACGTCCGCTCCGCGCCCGCACCGGGTGCCGCCTGTGGGTCGAGCGATGAGCGAAACGAGACAGAACCGGTTCGAGATCGACCTCGACGAGATCGAGCGTCAGCTCCGGCGTTCGGCCGACCTGCCCGCCGCCGGCGAGCCCGTCGTCGAGGCCGCTCCCGCGCCGCCGCCCCCGGCCCGGCCGGGCGCCGCCTCGCCCGTCATGGGCGCGGGCTTCGGCACCGATCCCCTGGCGGACCTCGCCCGGATCGTCGGCCAGGACGATCCGTTCGTCGGCATCCTGGGCACGCCGAAGACGACCGCCGCGCCGGAGACCGAGGCCGAGCCCGACCCGGTGCTCGCGCCCGCGCCCGACGGCATCCCGTCGCCGTTCACGGACCTCACGGCCGAGGATCGCAGCATCCTGGGCGCGCCCCCGCTCGTGACGCGCCCCCCGGCGCGCGCCGTCGAATCCCGGTCCGAGACGCGGATCGAGCCGCGTCCCGAGCCGCGCTTCGATCCGGTCTCCGAGGCCTACGGCGAGGGCAGCCGCTCCATCGACGACGACGAGTTCCAGCCGCTGCCGCCGCAGCGCTCGCGCGGCAAGCTGTTCGCGGTCGTCGGCGTGCTGCTGCTCGCCGTGGCCGGCACGGCGGGCGTCTTCGTGTGGCGCAGCGGCGGCCGCGGCTTCGTCTCCTCGGGGCCGCCTCCGCTCATCAAGGCGGACAACGCGCCCGTGAAGGTCGCGCCGCAGAACCCGGGCGGCATGGAGATCCCGGACCAGTCGAAGCAGATCTACGAGCGCACGCAGGAGCCGGCGCGCTCGCAGGTGCTGGACCGGCAGGAGCAGCCGCTGGACGTCCGCGAGGCCGCCCGGCAATTGCCGCCGGCGCCGCCGCGCACCGTCC
>JAEUAC010000210.1 GCA_019695455.1 Methylorubrum extorquens
CGGCCGGCGCGCTCGAGCCGGCCGGCTTCGCGGCCGCGCGCCGGGCGGACACGCGCGCCCTCCCCTTCGAACCGGCGCGCTACGCGACCATCACGGACCTCGCGATCCTGGAGCGCTGGATCGCGGCCGCGGGCGAGCACGGCACCGTGGCGGTCTCGCTCGAGCGCGACGGGATCGACCCGATGACGTCCGGCCTCGTTGGCATCGCGCTCGCGGCCGAGCCGAACCTCGCCGCCTACGTGCCTCTGCGTCACCGGGCGGAGGGCGAAACCCTCTTCGGCGACGGGCTCGCGCCGAACCAGCTCGCCGAGGCCGACGTGCTCGCCCGCCTGAAGCCGCTCCTCGAGGACCCGGCCGTCCTGAAGGTCGCCCAGGACGCGAAGGCCGACTGGCTGTCGCTGCACCGGCGCGGCATCGACGTCGCGCCGCTCGACGACACGATGCTCCTCTCCTACGCGCTGGACGTCGGGCGGCCGAACCTCTCCGGCCACGCGCTGGCGGCGCTCGCGAAGACCTATCTCGGCCACGAGCCCGTGACTCTGGAGAGCGTGGCCGGCAAGGGCCGCAAGGCCATCGGCTTCGACGGCGCGTCGCCCGAGGCCGCGACCGCCTACGCGGCCGAGAAGGCCGACATCGCGATCCGGCTCTGGCGGGTGCTGCGGCCCCGCCTCGCGCCCGAGCGCAAGGCCACGGTCTACGAGACGCTGGAACGGCCCATGACGGCGACGCTCGCCCGCATGGAGGAGCGCGGCATCCTCATCGACCGGGACATCCTGTCCCGCATGTCCGGCGAGTTCGCCCAGACGATCGCGCGGGTCGAGGACGAGGTGTTCGCCATCGCGGGCGAGCGCTTCACCATCGGCTCGCCGAAGCAGCTCGCCGACATGCTGTTCGGCAAGTTCGGGCTCGCGGGCGCGCGCAAGACGGCGACGGGCCAGTGGTCGACGGGCGCGCGCCTCCTCGAGGACCTGGCCGAGACCTCCGACCATCCGCTGCCGCGCAAGGTGCTGGAATGGCGCCAGCTCACGAAGCTGAAGGGCTACACGGACGCGCTGCCGACCTACGTCAACGCCGAGACCGGCCGGGTGCACACGTCCTACTCGCTCGCCGCCACCACGACGGGCCGCCTCTCCTCGACCGAGCCGAACCTGCAGAACATCCCGATCCGGACGGCGGAGGGGCGCAAGATCCGCACGGCCTTCATCCCGGCGCCGGGCCACAAGCTCGTCTCGGCCGACTACTCGCAGATCGAGCTCCGGCTCCTCGCCGACATCGCCGACATCCCGCAGCTCAAGGCCGCCTTCGCGGAGGGCCAGGACATCCACGCGACGACCGCCTCCGAGATGTTCGGCGTGCCCGTCCAGGGCATGCCGGCCGAGATCCGCCGGCGCGCCAAGGCCATCAACTTCGGCATCGTCTACGGCATCTCGGCCTTCGGGCTGGCGAACCAGCTCGGCATCCCGCGCGACGAGGCCGGCCAGTACATCCGCACCTATTTCGAGCGCTTCCCGGGCATCCGGGACTACATGGACAAGACGAAGCGGCAGGTGCGCGAGCACGGCGCCGTCGAGACCCTGTTCGGCCGCGCCTGCCACTACCCCGACATCTCGGCCGGCAACGCCTCCGTGCGGGCGGCCGTCGAGCGGCAGGCGATCAACGCGCCCATCCAGGGCACGGCCGCCGACGTGATCCGCCGCGCCATGATCCGCATGGACGCCGCGCTCGCCGACGCGAAGCTCTCCGCCCGGATGCTGCTGCAGGTGCACGACGAGCTCGTCTTCGAGGTGCCGGACGACGAGGTCGAGGACACGCTGCCGGTCGTCACGCGCGTCATGGAGGAGGCGCCCTTCCCGGCCGTGACGCTCGACGTCCCGCTCGCCGTGGACGCCCGGGCCGGCACGAACTGGGACGCCGCGCATTGAGCGGTGAAGACGACGCCGTGCGGGGCGCTCGCGTCACGCCTTGACGCGAGCTCCCCGGGCTGCAGCAGGCGGCGGGGTCTCGACGACGACGGACGAGCCTTCCGGGTCACGGCGTCCAGCGGCCGACCACGTCGAAGCCGGTGACGCTCGGGCGCAGCACCACCACCTCGCCCTGGGCCGGGGAGAGCCCCGTCAGGGCGGTCACGTTCACCTGGTGGGTCACGAGCGCCAGGACGCCCTGGCGGCGCGCCCATCCGGCGACGGTCCGGCGGACGGCCTGCGTCTGGGCCGGCTCGTCGCGGCGGTCGCCGAAAAAGGAATCGAGCGCCGAATCGGGCACCGTCGGCCGGTCCGGGAAGGCGAGCCGGGCGGTGTCGAGCGCCCGGCACCAGCGGCTCGACCGCACCTCGGTGACCAGCACGCCCGCCTCGCGCAGGGCCCGGCCGAGCGCCGCCGCCTGCTCGCGCCCCCTGTCGCCGAGATTGCGCTGGGTGGCGCAATCGCCGAGCCGGAAGGCGGACGGATCGCCCGTCCCGGGCGCGTCCGCGTGCCGGATCAGGGCGACCGTCCCGCCGTCCTGCAGGGCGTCGAGGGCGGCCGCGGACGGCCCGGTCTGGGCCGCGGCACCCGCGCCCGCGAGGGCGAGGGCGGCCGCGAGAAGCAGGCGACGATGCAGCATGAGATCCGGCCCCGGTCGCGACCCACGCCGCCTCCCTGGAGCCGGATCATGCCCGATCCGGCGACCCTCCGGTATGCCCGATCGGCCCGCCGCCCGGTCGCGCGTGTCGCACCCGGCCGATCGGGCGCGGCGGCTCAGCCGGCGAGCTTGTCCTGCGTCCGCGTGTCGAAATCGGACGCGTCGTGGCGCTCGAGGAGCTGTTCGGAGGGCGCGCCGACCGTGCGGTTGACCATGCGGCCGCGACGCACGGCCGGGCGCTCGCCGATGGCGTCCGCCCAGCGCCGGACGTGGGTGTAGTCCTGCACCTGCAGGAACTCGCCCGCGTCGTAGATGAGTCCCTTGGCCATCGCGCCGTACCAGGGCCAGGTCGCCATGTCGGCGATCGTGTAGTCCGGCCCGGCCAGGTACTCGCTCTCGGCGAGCCGCCGGTCGAGCACGTCCATCTGGCGCTTGGCCTCCATGGCGAAGCGGTCGATGGCGTATTCGATCTTCACGGGCGCATAGGCGTAGAAATGGCCGAAGCCGCCGCCGAGATACGGCGCCGAGCCCATCTGCCAGAAGAGCCAGGACAGGCATTCGGCCCGGGCCGCCGGCTCCGTCGGCAGGAAGGCGCCGAAGCTCTCGGCGAGATGGACGAGGATCGCGCCGGATTCGAACACCCGGACCGGCGTCGGGCCCCTCCGGTCGACCAGAGCGGGGATCTTCGAGTTCGGGTTCGCGCCGACGAAGCCCGAGCCGAACTGGTCGCCCTCCATGATGCGGATCAGCCACGCGTCGTATTCCGCCCCCGCATGGCCGGCGGCCAGGAGCTCCTCGAGCAGGATTGTGACCTTCTGGCCGTTCGGCGTGCCCTGCGAATAGAGCTGGAGCGGGTGGCGGCCGACCGGCAGCTCCTTGTCGTGCGTCGGCCCGGCCACGGGCCGGTTGATGTTCGCGAAGCGTCCGGTCGCGGGCTTGGGCGTCCAGATCGCGGGCGGCGTGTAGGCGGGCGTGTCGCTCATGGTGGGATCTCCCCCGGTCGATGACGCCCCCCTAGCCCGGATGGCGCCCCGAGCCCATGCGGCCGACGCAACGCCGCCCGGCCCGCGCCTCGCTCCTCGGACGCGCGCGTCCGCCCGGTCCGCGGTCGCCGCGGTCAGCCCGCGTCCTCCGGCTCGGTCGGGCCGACGAGGAGGATGCGCAGCAGCAGGCGCGTGGCGCGGGCCTGCGCGGCGGCCTCCGCCGGATCGGCGGGATCGCTCCAGAGCGCGTCCAGGCCGGATCCGGGGCCGCTCGCCGCGAGCGCGTCGCGGAGCCGGGCCGGGCCGCTCGGCTCGTCGCCCGGCCGGTCGCCCGCCGCGTGCAGGATGTCGGAGACCGCCTGCCAGGCCATGCGGCGGCGGAACCAGTCCGGCGTCAGCCGCTCGGCATGGACGTGGTGGCGGACCCGCATGGCGGGCTCGTAGAGCGTGGGATGCCCGAGGGCCGCGAGCGCCTCGACGGGAACGAGGTCCTCGTTGGTGGACAGGAGGCGGCCGCGCCGCCCCAGCCATTCGGGGAAGCCGCCGACCGAGCGGAGGAGGTCGGCGCGGAACGCCATGTTGGCGCCGATGATCCATTCGCCCGGCCCGAGGACGCGCGTCTCGCCGCCCCAGTCGAGGATGGACAGGTAGTCGTCCGCCCAGTCCGGCAGCCAGCCGGGCCGGCGGACCGGCCAGATCGGCACGACCGGCCCGCCGATCGCCCCGGCCTCGGGATGCGCGGCGAGCCCAGCGACCAGCGCCTGCGCCCAGCCCGGATCGGGCGGGGCGTCGTCGTCCAGGACGGCGACGACCTCGCCCCGGGCCTCCGCGATCCCGAGGTTGCGGCAGCGCGAGGCGCCGGGCTGCGCCTCGGGGATCACGTCCCAGTCGCAGACGAGCCCCGCCTCGCCCAGGATCGCGTCGAGCGGTTCCGGCGCGGCCGAGTTGTCGACGACGATGACCTCCAGGCGGCCCGGATCGAGCGTCTGGCGGGCGAGCGCCGCCGCGACCTCGGCCAGGAGGCCGTAGCGGTCGCGCGTCGGGATCACGACGGAGAGGAAGCCGGCCGGCGGGACCGCCGCTCCCCGCCGGCCGCCCCTCATCCCTGCAGCTTCATGGCGAGGCGGCGGACGAGCTGCCGCGGCATGAGCTGCGCGCCGATCGCGCCGAGCCGGTTGCGGGCGCCCGTCACGACGATGGCGCGGCCGGCCTCGTGCCCGGCGATCCCCTCCTCGGCGACCGCGCGGGCGTCCATGGCGCCCTCGAACATCTTCGACTTCTCGAGGTCGGCGCGCTTCGTGAACTCGGTCGCGGTCGGGCCGGGGCAGAGCGCCGTCACGACCACGCCGTGCGGCCGCGCCTCCTCGTGCAGGGCCTCGGAGAGCGACAGCACGTAGGCCTTCGTGGCCGCGTAGACGCCCATGAAGGGGATCGCCTGGAAGGCGGCCGTCGAGGCCACGTTGACGATGCCCCCGCTCCGGCGGCCGAGCATGTCCGGCAGGACGAGCCGGCAGAGCCGCGTGAGCGTGGTCACGTTCAGCTCCACCATGGCGGCCTGGTCCGCGTAGGGCATGGTGGCGAAGCGGCCGCGCAGGCCGAACCCCGCGTTGTTGACGAGCGTGCCGATCGCGAGGCCCTCGGCCGCGACCGCCGCCAGCAGGGTCTCGGCGCCCTCGGGCCGCTCGAGGTCGACCGTGACGGTCGCGATCCTGATCGACGGGTGGGCCGCCGCGAGCTCGGCCTTCAGCGCGTCCAGCCTGTCCGTCCGACGGGCGGTCAGCACCAGGTCCCGGCCCTTGCCGGCGTAGATGCGGGCGATCTCGAGCCCGATCCCGCTCGACGCTCCCGTCACGACGACGCAGCCTTGTGGTGTCACGCCCGCACTCGCTTCCGGCCCAGCATGGGATATGCGTAGCCGGGACGGGGCCGGAAGGCGAGGAGACGACATGGCGGACGTGGCGGTGATCGGGTCGGGCGGGATCGGCGGCATCCTGGCCGCCGAACTCGCGAGGGCCGGGCGGGACGTCGTCGTCTGCGTCCGCACGCCCTTCGAGACCCTGAGCGTCGAGCACAAGGGCGAGACCCGCACGGCCCCCGTGACGATCGCGACCGAGCCCGGCGCCGCGGGGCCCGTGCCCGTCGTGCTCGTCACGACCAAGGCGCAGGACACGGCCTCCGCCGCGCCCTGGTTCGGCGCGCTGGTCGGGCCGGGGACGATCGTCGTGGTCGTGCAGAACGGGATCGACCAGGAGACGCGGGTCGCGGGCCTGCCGGACGGCACGCGGGTCGTGCCCGCCATCATCTACTGCTCCGTCGAGCGGACGGCGCCCGGGCGCATCGTCCACCATGCGAGCGCGAAGCTCGTCGTGCCGGCATCGGAGCCGGGCGCGGCGGTCGTCGCGCTCTTCGAGGGCACGATGTTCGAGGTCGTGCAGGATCCGGCCTTCCGCACGGCGGCGTGGCGCAAGCTCCTGTCGAACGTCGCCGCCAACGCGATCACGTCGCTCACGCTGCGGCGCGTGCGCGTCTTCGCCGACGATCGCGTGCGGGCGCTCGCGAAGGGGCTCCTCGCCGAGGCGGCGTCCGTGGCCCGGGCGGACGGCGCCGACATCACGGATGCGGACGTGGACGGCGTCGTCGCCAACATGGGCCGGCTCAACCCGGACGGCGGCACCTCCATGCTCTACGACCGCCTCGCCGGGCGCCCGCTCGAGCACGACTACATCACGGGCGCCGTGGTGGCGGCGGCGGAGCGGCACGGCGTCGAGGCGCCCCTCAACCGGGCGATCTACGCGCTCCTCGGCGCGGCGAGCGGCGGCCGGCTCGACGGCTCGCGCTGAGGCGGGAGGCGGCCCGCCCTCAGGCCGTCGCCTTGTGCGCGTCGAACGTCAGGACGACGCGCATGCCGGCATGGCCTTCGTCCTCGCGCTTGTCGGCGCCGAGCTTGGTGGCCAGCGCCTTCACGATCATGCGGCCGATGCCGCGCTGCCCGGGCGGGACCGGCGGGGCGGCGGCCTTGGGACCGCCGACTCCGTCGTCCTCGACCGCGAGCAGGATGCGGCCGTCCGGCCCGGGGCGCAGCGTCACCCGGATGGGCCCGCTGCCGTCCGGGTAGGCGTGCTTCATGGCGTTCAGGATCAGCTCCGTCACGATCACGCCGACCGCGACCGCCCGGTCCGGATCGACCTCGCAGGGCTCGGCCGCGAGCGTGACGACCGTCCCGTCCTGGGCGGAGCCCGCGAGGTCGTCGACGAGCGACTTCAGATACTGGTCGAGCGCGACCGAGCCGACGTCGTCGGACGTGTAGAGCCGGCGATGGACCTGGGCGACCGCCATCACGCGCCGGTTCGCGGCCGCGAGCGCGGCCTTCACGTCCTCGTTCGGGCTCGCGGAGGATTGCAGGTGCAGGAGCGCCGCGATGATCTGCAGCGAGTTGCCGACGCGATGGTTGACCTCCCGGATGAGGAGGGCGCGCTCGGCGGCCAGCGCCTCGAAGCGGTCGCGCTGGGCGCGGAGCTCGTCGACCGCCTCGTCGCGCGCGCGGCGCAGCCGCACGGCCTGCATGGATTGCTCGATGGCGGCCGCGAGCAGCGGGATGAACTCGTCGCCGACGGTCTTCACGACGTAGTCGGACGCGCCGGCCTTCAGGGCCGCGACCGCGACGGAGCTCTCCTGCGTGCCCGTGACGTAGACCACCGGCGGCGGGTCCGGCAGCGCCCGGATGGCGGCCAGCGTCTCCAGGCCGTCCTGGCCCGGCATGTAATGGTCGAGCGCGACCACGTCGATGCCGCCCTCGGCCAGCCTGTCGAGCCCGGCCGCGCCGTTGGTCGCCGTCTCGACGCCGAAGCCGCGCCGCTCCAGCCCCTTCTGGACGAGCCGCGCGAGGCCGGGATCGTCGTCGATGTAGAGGACGCGTAACGGGCCGTCCGTCATGTGGCGTCGGGCACCTGGATGACGGCGAAGAACAGGCCGAGCTGGCGGATGGCGTTCGAGAAGCCCTCGTAGTTCACGGGCTTGGTGATGTAGACGTTGCAGCCGAGATCGTAGCAGCGCTGGATCTCGCGCTGGTCGTCGGTGGTCGTGAGGACCACCACGGGCGCCCGCTTCAGGTGCTCGTTCTCCTTGACGATCTTCAGGATGTCGACGCCCGTCATGTCGGGCAGGTTGAGATCGAGGAGGACGAGGAGCGGCTTGCCGGCCATGTCCCGCCCCGAGCCGTCCGGGCCGAGCAGGTGGGCGAGCGCGCTGGTGCCGTCGCGGAAGGCCACGATCTCGTTCGTGACGCCCGCGCGGCGGATGTTCTTCTCGATCAGCCGGGCGTGCCCCTCGTCGTCCTCGACCATGATGATGGTGACGGGCGCCGTCATTCTGCTTCCCTCCTGGCCTCGGCCGACCACCGGCGAGGCAGGGTGACCGAGAAGACCGAACCCTCCCCGGGCTTCGACGTCAAGGCGATGGTGCCGCCGAGGCGGCGCACGAGGGCCCGCACGTGCGCGAGGCCGATGCCCTCGCCGGGCTTGTCCTGGGTGCCGGAGCGGCGGAACAGCTCGAACACGCGCTCCCAGTCCTTGCCGTCGATCCCGCGGCCGTTGTCGCGCACCTCGTAGACGAGGTCCGCGCCCTCCTCGCGGCACGCGACCTCGATCCGGCCCGGCACGCCCGGACGGAGATACTTCACGGCGTTGTCGACGAGGTTCGAGAAGATCTGCTCGATGGCGAGCCGGTCGCTCGTGATCGGCTTCAGCGGGCCGGCCGCGACGGTCGCGCCCGCCGCCTCCGCCTGGTGGGCGACGCTGGCCCGGATGGTGCCGACGAGCGCGTCCATGTCGATGCGCTCCGGCCTGAAGTCGCGCCGCCCCTCGCGGGACAGCTTCAGGATGGCGGCGATCAGCCGGTCCATCTTGCCGATGGAGGCCTTGATGAAGGCGATCGCCTCGTCGATGTCCTCGGCGAGCTGCTTGTCCTGCCGCTTGTCGGCCGCCGGCGCGGTCTCGCCCCGCAGCTGGTCGAGCCGCGCGAACGTGTCGGTGCGGAGCGCCTCGAGCTCGGTCGTGAAGCCCATGATGTTGACGAGCGGCGAGCGGAGGTCGTGGCTCACGATGTAGGCGAAGCGCTGGACCTCCTCGTTCGCGTTCTGCAGCTCCGCCTCGCGCCGGAGCCGCATCTCGGAGGCGGCCGAGAGCTCGCGCCCGACCGCGTCCGCCTCGCGCAGCCCGGTCCGGAGCGGCGGCACGGCCTCGCCTTGGCCGAGCCTGACGGCCTGCCGGGCGAGCGCGCCGATCGGCGCCGTGATCCGCTTGCCGAAATAGAACCCGAGAAGGGTCGAGAGCCCGGCGATCACGGTCCCGATGGCGGCGAAGAGCGACAGCGAGGCCCAGAGCGGCGCCATCAGGTCGCCGCGCTCGATGCCGACCGCGGCGCGGAACCCCGTGAGGCGCGACCGGGCATAGGCTCCCAGGATCTGCCGTCCGTCGAGCGCCCGGCCCTCCCAGGTGCCGCTCAGGCCCGTGGCGGCGGCCTGCATGTCGGGCGGCGCCGCCCGGCCCACGAACTCCTGGGCCCGCACGGTGCGGCTCATGACGATCCCGGCCCGGTCCACGATGGAGGCCGTGTAGCGGGACGGCACGTCGACCTCGCTCACGATCCGGCGGAGCCGGTCGGGCGACAGGCTGAAGCTCAGGATGTAGGTCGGCACGCCGTCCCGCTCGACGGGCACGGCGACGGCGTAGACGAACTCGCCGGAGACCTGGCCGCGGAACAGGTCGGTGACGAAGGGACGGCCCGCCGCGATCTCGGCGGGCCCGAACGGCACGTTGCTGGTCGGCAGCTCGGCGCCGGGCGCCACGCGGGCGTTGACCAGCTGGCGCCGGGTCGCGATGTCCGTCAGCACGGGGATGATGCCCTGGCGGGACGCGAGCTCGCGCGCCTGCTGCTGGAAGGCCGGCAGGTCGCCGTTCCGCAGGTAGACGGAGAGCGACAGGACGTCGAGCGAGGCGAGCAGCCCCGTCGTGTCCCGGTCGACGGCGACCGCGATCGCCTCCGCGGTCTCGTGCGCCTCCCGCTCGAGCCGGCCCTGCTCGGTGGCGGCGATCCGGTAGAGCAGGAAGCCGACGAACGCGACGATCGGCACGACGAGCGCCAGCGTGAAGAAGGCGAGGTAGGCCCGGACGGACAGGCCCGGCCGCTCGGGCGGCGCCTCGCCGGGGGAGGCCGTCGGGGAGGGATCGGTCGCGGTCTGGTCGGTCACGGCTCGGCTCGACGATCGGGCCCGGCGGTATCCGGGCCGTGCCGGGCGGAACTCGGGCGGAGCCCGGCAGGACCCGGGCGCAGCCCGGCTAGACCCGGGCGGAGCCCGGCAGGGCCTGGGCTCACGCCGCCGCCAGGCGGCCCCAGGCGGGGTCCCAACGGCCGTGCGGATCCATGACGACGACCGGACGGCCGAGCTGGTTGGCCAGGTGGCAGGCGACGGCCACGGCCTGATGGGCGCTCAGCGAACCATCCTCCCCGAGGGCGATGCCCGGCCCGGACGCGGAGCTGGGGCCGTGCACGGTGCCCGACGGCGCGGCGTCGGACCCGCCGAGCGCGAGCGTCACGGAGGCGGGGTCGGGCCGGTCGACCCGGTCGAACTGGTTCGCGGGGGTGGCCACGGGTCAGGCGGCCGACGTCAGCTCGGTCTCGGCGACGGCGCGCTCCTGCCCGTTCGCCGACTTGATGCGGTAATGGTAGTCGCCGTTCGGCGTGGCGGGGAGCTGGCGCACCACCTCGTAGACGCCGTCGCCCGAGCGGTCGAGGAAGCGTGTCTTCACCTTGACCCTCTGGCCGAGGGTGTAGCGATGTTCACTCATGAACTGAACTCCTGCACGTAGGTGCCGGCGAGCCCGGGATGCGACCGGGATCGCGACGGCCGGAGGTCTGGCAAGGCGGGATCGACCGGGCCGGGAACCGGGCGGGCCGACGGCCACACTATAGGCGTAATGCCGAATCGGGCAAGCGTGGCCGGACGGACGGTCAAGTGCGGCGAGGCCACAGGGCCGAGGCGCCGACGAGCGCCCAGCCGGCGATGAGCAGCATGCCGCCGACCGGCGCCGCCATGGGCAGGACCGAGAGCCCGGCGAGCGCGCGCAGCGCGAGGTCGCCGCAGAACAGGAGCAGGCCGAGACCGAGGAGGAACCCCGCCAGCCGCAGCGGGCCCGGCGGGGCCGCGCCCGATCCGTCGAGGGCCGGGAGGGCCAGGAGGGCGGGCGCGTGGATCATGAGGAACCGCGCCGCGACGTCGAGCGAGCCCGGTCCGCTGACATGGGCGGCCGCGGCCGCCAGCCCGACGCCGAGGCAGCCCGCGAGCCCGCCAGCGACGACGAAGGCCCGGTCGGCCAGCGTCACAGGGGCGCGCCGCGATCGGCCAGCAGGCGGGCGACCGCCGCCCGGAGCGCGGGCACGCCGTCGCCGGTCCGGCTCGAGGTCGGCTGGACGATCGGAAAGGCCGCGGCCCGGCGGGCGATGGCGGCCTGCGTGGCGGCGAGCCGCTCGGCCAGCACGCCGTCCTTGAGCTCGTCGATCTTGGTCAGCACCACCTGGTAGGAGACGGCGTGCCGGTCGAGATCCTCCAGCACGGCCGCGTCGTTCGGCTTGATGCCGTGACGGGAATCGATGAGCACGTAGACGCGGCCGAGCGCGGTCCGGCCGCGCAGGTAGGCGCTGACCGTCTCCGTCCAGGCATCCACCTTGGACTTGGCCGCGGCCGCGAAGCCGTAGCCCGGCATGTCGACGATCCGGAGCCGGCCGCCGAGGTCGAAGAAGTTGAGCTCCTGCGTCCGCCCCGGCGTGTGGGACGTGCGGGCCAGGGTCTTGCGGCCCGTGAGCGCGTTCACGAGGCTGGACTTGCCGACGTTGGACCGCCCCGCGAAGGCGATCTCGAGCGGCCCCATGGGCGGCAGATTGTCGACCCGGGCGGCGGCCCAGATGAACTCGGCCTCGGCCGCGAACAGCTTCCGGCCCGCCTCCGCGAGCGCGGCCTCGTCGTCGTGCGGTTCGGTCACGCTGTCCCTCCCACGGCCGCGAGCGCGTCCACGTCCCGGCCCCGGACGAGGTCGACGTGGCGGGCGATGACGTCGGCCGGCCAGTCCCACCAGCGGATGGCGAGCAGCCGGGCGATCGTCGCGGCGTCGAACCGGTGCTTCACGACCCGGGCCGGATTCCCGACGGCGACCCCGTAGGGCGGCACGTCGCGCGCCACCACGGCATGCGCCCCGACGATGGCGCCGTCGCCGACCCGCACGCCCGGCATGATCACGGCCTCGCGGCCGATCCAGACGTCGCTGCCGATCACGGTGTCGCCCTTGTGCGGCCCGAGCGGGCCCGCGGGCCCCTCGGCCTGAGGGCCCGGCCCGAAGCCGAACATGGCGAACGGGAAGGTCGAGAGGCCGTCCATCGGATGGTTGGCGCCGTTCATGATGAATTGGACGCCCTGCGCGATGGCCGTGAACCGGCCGATGACCAGCCGGTCGCCGACGAACGGGAAATGGTAGCGCACGCAGCGGGCCAGGAAGTGCTCCGGCCCGCGCGAGTCGTCGTAGTAGGAATACTCGCCGACCTCGACCCGGGGATCGTCGACGATCGCCTTCAGGAAGGCCGTCCCCTTCCAGCCCGGGATGGGCCGGGCCGCCAGGGGATCGGGGAGGACGGGGCCGCCCTCCTGTCCGGCGCTCACGTCAGGCCGGCTGCTTCATGCCGAGCATGGACCGCAGGTTGTCCCACAGCTCAACCTTCACGCCGTTGCGCTTCATGATGATGCCCTGCTGCAGCACCGACAGCGAGTTGTTCCACGCCCAGTAGATCACGAGACCGGCCGGGAAGGACGCCAGCATGAACGTGAAGATCAGCGGCATGTAGGAGAACATGGCCTTCTGGACCGGGTCCGGCGGCTCCGGGTTCATCTTCATCTGCAGGAACATCGTGATGCCCATGATGATGGGCCACACGCCGATATGCAGGAATTGCGGGACGGCGAAGGGCAGCAGGCCGAACAGGTTGAACAGCGAGGTCGGGTCCGGCGCCGCGAGGTCGCGGATCCAGCCGAAGAACGGCGCGTGCCGCATCTCGATGGTGACGAACAGCACCTTGTAGAGCGCGAAGAAGACCGGGATCTGGATCAGCACGGGCCAGCAGCCCGCGACCGGGTTGATCTTCTGCGTCTTGTAGAGCTGCATCATCTCCTGTTGCTGCTTGGCGCGGTCGTCCTTGAAGCGCTCGCGGATGGCGGTCATCTCGGGCTGGATGGCCTTCATCTTGGCCATGGAGACGTAGCTCCGGTTGGCCAGCGGCACGAAGAAGCCCTTCAGGATGAGCGTGACGAGCAGGATCGAGACGCCGAAGTTGCCGAACAGCTTGAAGAAGAAGTCCAGCGCTTTGAACATCGGCTTCGTGATGAAGTAGAACCAGCCCCAATCGATCAGGAGGTCGAACTTCTTGATGCCGAGCTCGCGCTCGTAGGCGTCGACCTGCGCGACCTCCTTGGCCCCCGCGAAGAGATGCTGGGTGGTGTCGACGGTGGCGCCCGGCGCGACGGACCGCGCGTCGGCCAGCACGTTCGCCTGGTAGATGAAGCCGGAGCCTTCCTGGCGCGACGTGAACGAGCCCTGGTAGGGCGCCGCCTGATCGGGGATGACGGCCGCGGCCCAGTACTTGTCCGTAATGCCGAGGAAGCCGCCCGTGACGCCGTTCCAGACCTTGCCCTTGGTGGTCTGGCCGGGGATCACGGCCTCCTTGTCGAGCGAGTCGTACTTCCACTCCTGCAGGCCGGCGTCGCCGAGCACGCCGATCAGGCCCTCGTGGAGGACGTAGTAGCCCTGCGTCGGCGGCTTTCCGTGGCGGGAGACGAGGCCGTAGGGGTAGAGCGTGGCCGGCGCCGACCCGCGGTTTTCGACGCTGTCGCGCACGGTGAACATGAATTTGGGATCGACCGAGATCTGGCGCCGGAACACGAGGCCCTGGCCGTTGTCCCAGGTCAGCGTCACGGGCTTGTCGGCCGTCAGCGTCTCGGCATCGGCCGTCCAGAGCGTGTCCCCGGTCGGGGCGCCCGGGCCCACCCAGCCGAACTCGGCGTAGTAGGGCGTCGGGCTGCCGGACGGCGAGAGTAGCACGATGCGCGGCGAGCTGTCGTCGACCGTCTCGTGGTAGCCCTTCAGGGACACGTCGTCGATGCGGCCGCCCCGGAGCGCGAGCGAGCCGGCGAGCGCGGGCGTGTCGATGCGGATGCGGGGCGAGCGGGCGAGCGCCGCCTCGCGGGTCTCGACCGCGGGCGCGCCGCCGGCGGACGGGACCGTGGAGGCGTTCGGCTGGGCCGGCTGGCCCTCGCGCGGCGAGGGCGTCGGCAGCGTGGGAGTCTGGCCGGAGCCGGTCGCCGTCTGGCTCGTCGCGGCCGGGGCGGCGGCCTTCTGCCGCTCCAGCGTCGGCATGCCGTAGAAGTAGTTCCAGCCGATCAGCACGGCCACCGACAGGACGATGGCGATGATCAGGTTCTTGTTGTCGTCGCGCATGGGATCGGGATCAGGTCCGGGCCGGAGCGCCCGGGCCGGATCCGGCCTGCGGGCGTGGCGTCTTGGGCCGCGCCACGGCGTCGATGCCGCGGTCGAGATCGGCTACGAGAAGGTCGAACGGGCACACGAGAGCGTCGATCCGGCCGACCACGACGACGTCGACCCGCGACGACCGGTGGGCCGTCCCCGCTTCCGCGAGCGCCGCCCGCAGGCGACGCCGGATGCGGTTCCGGACGACGGCGCCGCCGACGCGCTTGGTCAGCGTGAAGCCGACGCGCAGGCCCGAGATCGTCTCGGCCTCCTCGCGCATCCGCCCCTGCAGGGTCATCCGCTCGGTGCGGAAGCGGCGGCCGGAGGCGGCCGCCAGGAACTCGGGGCGTCTCGTGAGGCGCCCGACGGGCGCCGGGCGCGACACGCGCACGGGCCCGTCCGCCGCGTCAGGCGGAGAGGCGCTTGCGACCGCGGGCCCGACGGGCGGCGATCACCTTGCGGCCACCGACGGTGGCCATGCGGGCGCGGTAGCCATGGCGGCGCTTCCGCACGAGCTTCGAAGGCTGGTAGGTCCGCTTCACGGGTCGTCTCCGATCGCGGAACCGGGGGAGGCGTTCCCGACCGCAACGTTCAAGGTGGCGATGCTGTCCGAAATATTCGGCGGGGCGCCCAAACCGGCACCCTCGGCTCGGGCGGGCTTATGGCCGAAAAGCCCGGGACCGTCAACGCGAGAGCGGACGGAGCGTGCGCCGTGTCCCGGCGGTCACAGGCCGGGCCCGCGCGGCCTGCGACACTCGCCCCCATGATGGCGCGATTCGATCGATCACGGCGACGGTGGCGGCGGGCCGCGATCGCCGCGGCCGCGGCCGCCGGGCTCGGCGGCGGGCCGCCGGCCGCGGCGGAGCCGGACGCGACCCTCGACGAGAAGGGGTTCACGCTGCGCGGCGAGGACGGCCTGCGCTTCGAGCTCGGCGGGCGCCTCCATGTCGACGCGGGCGACGGCGGGGGGCCGCGGGGCCTCGACGCCTTCCCGGAACCGGTCGTGCTGCGCCGGATCCGCATCGAGCCCTCCATCGCCTTCGGCGACGCGGCCGTGGCGAAGCTGCAATACGAGCCGTCGAGCCGCGAGACGGCCGTGAAGGACCTCCTCGTCACGCTGCGGGGGCCGCTCACCGTCACGGTGGGCCACATGAAGGAGCCCTTCAGCCTCGAGGCGCTCGCCTCCAACAACGACATCACGTTCCTCGAGCGCGCCCTCCCCTACGCCTTCTCGACCGACCGCAATCTCGGGATCGCGGCCTCCGGCGGCGGCGAGGCCTGGACGCTGTCGGCGGGCGTCTTCGGCGGCAACCTGAACGACACGATCGACCGGGGCGGGATCGCGGGGGTCGCCCGCGCGACCTGGACGCCCATCCGCCGCGAGGGCGAGGTGCTGCATCTCGGGATCGCGGGCTCCTGGCGCGCGCGCGACCGGCGCGGGCCGGACCTTTCCTTCGCGTCCACGCCCGAATCGGACGTGTTCCGCCGCAGCCTGGTGGACACGGACGCGATCGAGGGCGCCCGCGCCGTCGGACGGCTCGGGTTCGAATTCGCCTACGCGATCGGGCGGGTCCGGCTCCAGGCCGAGTACATGGAGACGCGGGTGGAGCGCGACGGCGCCCGTCCGCTCGGCCTGCGCGGCGGCTACGTCCAGGCGAGCTGGGTCCTGAACGGGCGGAGCCCGGACTACGAGACCACGTCCGACGTCGCGACCGAGGTCGCCGTGTTCGGCCGCGTGACGCCCGATCCGGGCCAGCGCGTCTCGCGCGGCGGCACGGGCGTGTGGGAGGTGGCGGCGCGGCTCGGCGCCATCGACCTCGACAGCCGCGACGTGCGGGGCGGGATCGAGACCAACGCCGCGCTGGGGCTGAACTGGTACCCGGAGCCGTTCCTGCGCGTCATGGCGAACTACGTCCATGCCTGGGTGCGCGACGCCGCCCCGACCGGCCGCCGGGCGGAGGCGGACATCGTCCAGGCCCGCCTGCAGGTCGCCTTCTAGGACGACGCCTCAGGCCGGGACGAGCCCGTAGGCGACGGCCAGCGCCGCGATGCCGAGGAGGAGGAGCGAGGTCGTCACGGTCGCCGTGACGCGCGGGCCCGCCGCCGCGACCGTCCTGAGATCGACCCCGAGGCCGAGCGCCGCCATCGCCACGATCGTGAGCAGCGTGGCGGTCCGCACGAGGAGCGGCAGCACGGCGTCCGGGATCAGGCCGAGGCTCCGGCAGGCGGCGAGCGCCAGGAAGCCCACGATGAAGGGCGGCACGAGCTGCGTCAGCCGGGGCCGGCGGGCGCGGGCTCGCCCGGCTCGCGCAGGCGCGGCGCCAGGGCGGCGAGCACGACGACGACCGGGCCGAGCATCAGGACGCGCACGAGCTTCACCAGCGTCCCGACCTGCACGGCGACCGGCCCCGCCGGCGCCGTCGCGGCCAGGACCTGCGGCACGGCGTAGACCGTGAGGCCCGCCACCACGCCGAACCGCGTCTCGCCGAGCCCGAGCAGCGGGATCAGGAGCGGCAGCCCGACGACGACCGCGATGCCGAGCACGGCCGTGAACGCGATGGCGGCGGCGACGTCGCGGCTCTCCGCGCCGATCACGGGCGCCACGGCCGCGATGGCGGAATTGCCGCAGATGGAATTGCCGCACGCGATCAGGACGGCCATGCGGCGCGGCAGGCCGAAGGCGCGGCCGAGGCCGTAGCTCGCCACGATCGCGACCGTGACCAGCGCCGCGATGCCGAGGAGCAGCGCGAGCCCGGCCGAGGCGACGATCGCGGCCGAGAGCGAGGCGCCGAGGAGCACCACGGCGATCTCGAGCAGGATCTTGGCGCTCCAGGCGATGCCGGGCCGGTAGCGGGGCGCGGGCGTCCAGGCGGACCGGAGCGCCGTGCCGAGCAGGATCGCGAGGACCAGCGTCTCGATCCAGGCGCGGCCGAGGATCGCCTCCTCCAGGGCCGCCACCGCCGCCGCGACCGCCGCGACCGCGAGGCAGACGAGCGTTCCCGGGAGACGGGCCGCGATCCAACCGCCCGCGCTCACGCGGCCGCGCCCCGGATGCCCCTCATGACGCCGCCGCCCTTCCTGTCCGGGCCCGCTTGTTCCACAACGGAGGGGACCGATCCATGCTCGACGGGGCGCCGGCCTTGAGTTTCCTGCTCGTCTTCCTGGGCGCCGGCCTCGGCGGCGCCGGCCGCCACGGCGTGAACGTGGCGGCGTTCCGGCTGCTCGGCCCCAACGCCTTCCCGTACGGGACGCTCGCCATCAACGTCGCGGGCTCCTTCCTGATGGGGGTCGTCGTCGGCCTGTTCGCGGCCCGGTCGGCCGGCGGCGGGCAGGACCTCCGGCTGTTCCTGACCACCGGCGTCCTCGGGGGCTTCACGACCTTCTCGGCCTTCTCGCTCGACGCGATCTCGCTGTGGCAGCGGGGCGAGCCGGCGGCGGCGGCGGCCTATGTGGGGGCCTCCGTCCTCGCCTCGCTGGCGGCCCTCGCCCTCGCGCTCCTCCTCGTGCGGGCCGCGACGTAACGGTGGCTTGCTTCCTGCAGGGCCGGTGACAGACTGGCCGGGCAGGAGGGTCGGGCGATGCGAAGGCGGGGGCTGGTCCACGGTGCGGGGGCTGCGCTGGCGGCCCTCTGGCTCTCCGCCCTCGGGCTCGCCGGCTCCGGCGGGCCGGCGCGGGCCGAGACGGAGGTCGATCTCGCGCTCGTGATCGCGGTCGACGTGTCCTTCTCGATGGACCCGGACGAGCAGGCGCTCCAGCGCGAGGGCTTCGTCGACGCCTTCCGGTCCCCCCTCGTGCACGACGCGATCGCGCGCGGCGCCGTCGGGCGCATCGCCGTGACCTATGTCGAATGGGCGGGCGCGGGCGACCAGACGGTGCTGCTGCCCTGGAGCGTGATGGCGGGCGCCCGGGACGCCACCGCCTTCGCGGCGGAGCTCGCGACCAAGCCCACGCGCCGCGCCTCCCGCACCTCCATCTCGGGCGCGATCGACTTCGCCGTGAAGCTCCAGGAGGAGGGCGGCTTCGCGGCCACGCGCCGTGTCATCGACGTCTCGGGCGACGGCCCGAACAATTCCGGCCGCCCCGTGCTGGCGGCCCGCGACGACGCGCTCAGGCGCGACCTCACCATCAACGGCCTGCCCGTCATGCTGAAGACGGGCGGCTCCTACGACATCCCCGATCTCGACCTCTACTACCGGGACTGCGTGATCGGGGGCACGGGCGCCTTCATGGTGCCGGCCCGCTCCAGGGAGCAGTTCCGGGACGCCGTGAAGACGAAGATCATCATGGAGATCGCGACCCGGCCGGTCCCGGGACGCTCCTTCGCGGCCTCGCCGGACGGGGCGGAGGTCGTCCTCGCCCAGGCGGTCCGCCGGACGAACTGCCTCGCGGGCGAGCAGCAATGGCGCGACCGCATGGGGAACTGACCGGGTTGCGGAGCGGCGCCGGGCGGGATTAGACCTCCGGCCTGCGATCCGCCCGACCGAGGCGGACGCCCGAGGAGCGAAACGATGCGAGGATTGGCCGGGGCCTGCATGGCCCTCCTGGCGCTCGGCGGCCTGTCCGCGGCGCCGGCCCGGGCGGAGATCGGCGAGATCGTCGTCGCCCAGCAATACGGCGTCGCCTTCCTGCCCCTCATGCTGATGGAGCGGCAGGGGCTCGTCGAGAAGCGGGCGGAGGCCGCCGGCCTGAAGGGGTTCAAGGTCAACTGGACCAAGGTCGCGGGACCGAGCGTCATGAACGACGGCCTCCTGTCCGGCACCATGCACGTGGTCGCGCAGGGCGCGCCCTCCATGATCACGCTCTGGGACCGGACGCGGTCCAACGTCGGCATCAAGGCCATGGCCGCCATGACGACCTACCCGCTCTACCTCGTGACCAGGAACCCGGCCGTGAAGACGATCCGGGACTTCACGTCGGCCGACAAGATCGCGGTCCCGTCCGCCAAGATCTCGACCCAGGCCATCATGCTCCAGATGGCGGCCGCCGAGGCGTTCGGCCCGTCCGAATGGGCGAAGCTCGATCCGCTCACCATCTCGCTCTCGCACCCGGACGCCGTGCTCGCCATCACCAACAACACGGCCGGCGTGACGGCGCATTTCTCCTCCTCGCCCTTCTACGAGGCGGAGATGAAGATGCCCGGCATGCGCCTCATCACGACGAACTACGAGATCCTGGGCGGACCCGCGACCGCCATCGTTCTGTCGGCGACGACGAAGTTCCGGGACCAGAATCCGAAGGCCTACCGGGCCTTCTACGACGGCCTGAAGGACGGGATCGACGCCGTGAATGCCGACAAGCGCGCGGCGGCCCAGCTCTATCTCGACGTGTCCCGCGACACGAAGACGAGCCTGGACGAGATCCTGGCGATCATCTCGGACAAGGATTACGCCTTCACGCTCCAGCCCCAGAAGGTGTTCAAGACGGCCGCCTTCATGGCGAAGGTCGGCACCGTGAAGATCGCGCCGAAGGACATCCAGGACCTCTTCTTCCCCGAGGCCGCCGGTCTCGGGGGCGATTGAGCGTGGCCGATCCCTTCCGCATCGGCACGGGCGCCGGCTTCTCGGCCGACCGGCTCGCCCCGGCGGGGGCGCTCCCCCGCGAGGGTGCCCTCCACGCCATGCTGAACGACTGCCTGATCGAGCGCA
>JAEUAC010000383.1 GCA_019695455.1 Methylorubrum extorquens
CGCCCGCTGGGGGCATGTCATCGCAGAAGCGGGCCGGACGCCGCTGTCGGTCCAGCGATTGGTCGACATCCAGCGGGACCTGATCGGGGACGACAGGTTCGTCGCGATCGGATTACGAGAGGACGGAGGTTTCGTCGGGCGCCACGATGCCTTCGGCAATCCCGAACCGGAGCATGTCAGCGCGCGGGCCGAGGATCTGGACGATCTCCTGCAAGGACTGGTCGACTATGACGATACATCCGAGCGAGGTGGATACGACCCCGTTCTGGCGGCCGCAGCCGTCGCCTTCGGATTCGTCTACATCCACCCCTTCGAGGACGGGAACGGGCGCATCCATCGCTTCCTGATGCACCACGTCCTGGCGGAGCGGCACTTCACGCCTCGCGAGATCGTCTTTCCAATCTCGAGCGTGATCCTCGACGACATCGCCCGCTACAAGGATGTCCTGGAGCGTGTGTCGCGTCCCCTGCTCGGCGTCGTTCGGTGGCGTGCGACGGACCGGGGCAACGTGCAGGTCGACGACGACACGGCCGATCTCTACCGCTACTTCGACGCGACCGCCCATGCCGACTACCTCTACCGATGCCTCGGCCGGGCGGTCGAGCGCGATCTGCCGGCCGAACTCGCCTTCCTCGAACGGAGGGATCGGTTCCACGCGGCCGTCACGTCGATCGTCGACATGGGGGAGCGGACGCTGGACCTGCTGCTCCGCTTCCTGCGACAGGAGCATGGCCGCCTGAGCCGGCGTGCCCGGGAGCAGGAATTCGCCCGGCTCTCCGGCGACCTCGTCGCCGAGATCGAGGCGATCTATGCCGACCTCTTCGACGGCGAGCCGGACGTCGGCCCGCGCCGCCGGTAGCCGATCACCCGACGACGATCACCTTCGTGCCGATGGGCGTGCGGGCGTAGAGGTCCAGGGCGTCCTGGTTGATCATGCGGATGCAGCCGGACGAGACGGCCGTGCCGATCGACTCGGGCTCGAGCGTGCCGTGGATCCGGTAGAGCGTGTCCTTGTTGCCCTGCCAGAGGTACAGGGCGCGCGCGCCGAGCGGGTTGGAGGCGCCGCCCTTCACGCCGATGCCGCTCTGCAGCTTGGCGAGCTGCGGCTTGATGTCGGGCCGGCGCTTGATCATCTCCGCCGGCGGATACCAGTCCGGCCATTCCTGCTTGGAGCGGATGTCGGCCGTGCCCGACCAGCCGAACCCCTCCTTGCCGACGCCGACGCCGTAGCGCCGGGCCCGCCCGCCCTCGCCGACATGGGTGAGGAAGCGGTTCTTCGGGTCCACGATGATGGTGCCGGGCTTCTCGCGGCCGTCATAGGCGACGTCCTGCCGGAGATAGGCCTTGTCGGCCTTGGTCCAGTCGAAGGCCGGGACCGGGAACGGCTCCGTCTTCACCTCGGCATAGACCAGCGCGTAATCCGGCGTCTCGCTGGCCCGGCCGGCGAGCGGCGTGCCGGCCTGCCGCGGCGTGCTCATGCAGCCCGACAGGGCGGCTCCGCCGGCCGTGCTCGCGGCGGCGACGAGGAGGCGACGGCGGTTCAGGAGCATGGCGGGGACCCGGCGGAATCGTGGCGCCATCATCCGTCACGCGCCGGGTCCGGCGTCAAGCGAGCACGCGGGCCGCCCCCCCGCCGGGCCGGGACGGGCGCCTCTCACGCGGCGAGGACGACCACCCTGGTGCCGTCCGGGGCGCGGCCGTAGAGGTGGATGATGTCCTGGTTCACCATGCGGATGCAGCCGGACGAGACGGAGGTGCCGATCGTCTCCGGCTCCGTCGTGCCGTGGATGCGGTAGCCCGTGTCGCCGACGCCCTTGGCGAAGAGGTACATGGCGCGGGCCCCGAGCGGGGAGCGCGTCCCGCCGGGGATCCCGAGGCCGCGCGGCGTCTCGACGAGCTGGGCCCGGACGTCCGGGTCGCGCTCCACCATCTCGCGCGGCGGCACCCAGTCCGGCCAGGCGCGCCGCATGTTGATCTGCGCGATGCCGCGCCAGCCGAACCCCTCGCGCCCGACGCCGACGCCGTAGCGGGTGGCCCGCTTCCGGCGGCCGACGAGGTAGAGGTAATGCGCGGCCGGATCGACCACGATGGTGCCCGGGTCCTCCGGGCCGTCATAGGCGACCTCGCGCCGCAGGAATTCCGCCGGCACGGCCTCGTAGCGGAAGGCCTGGACGGGGAACTGCTCGCCCGTGTTGGCGGCGTAGAGCGAGGCGTATTCGGTCCGCGGACCCGGACCCGGGCGCGCGTCGTCCTCGCCGAACAGGCCGCCGAGGGCCGGAAAGCCGCCGCCCATGCAGCCGGCGAGCGTGGAGGCGGCGCCCGCGGCGGCGGTGGCGCCGAGGAGGCGGCGGGTGAGGGCTGTCATGGGACGGGCTCCGGAGACGCGAGCGAGCCGGATCTAGCGTCTTAACGTTAACGGAGCATGCCGTCCGGGGCCGAAGGCGGGTCTCGCGCGTTGACCCGGCGGACCCACGATGTCGCGGCCGACCCGGCCCGGCCGGCTGCCCGGAGACCATCATGCCCCACCTGCATCGCCGCGCCCTTCTCGGCGGAGCCGCTCTCCTGGGCGGGGCCGCCGCCCTGGCGGGCGGGTCGCCGGGCCGGGCCTGGGCCCAGGCGCCGGCCGCGCCCGGCCCGTTCAGGCTCGACCCGCTGCCCTATCCGGCCGCGAAGAACGAGCCGCACATTGACGCCGCCACCATGGAGCTCCACCACGACAAGCACCATGCGGCCTACGTGGCGAACCTCAACGCCGCCCTGAAGGACCACGCCGACCTCGCCGCCAAGCCCCTGCCCGAGATGCTGGGCGGCCTGTCCTCCGTGCCGGACTCGATCCGCACGCTCGTCCGCAACAACGGCGGCGGCCACGCGAACCACACCATGTTCTGGCAGATCATGGGCGGCGAGGGCGGCAAGCCGTCGGGCGAGGTGGCGGCCGCGATCGAGCGGGACCTCGGCGGCTACGACCGCATGACGGCCGACTTCAACGCGGCCGGCGGGCGCGTCTTCGGCTCGGGCTGGGTGTTCGTCACGGTCGACGCGGACGGCAAGCTCGCCCTCGTCACGAAGCCCAACCAGGACACGCCGCTGATGGACGGCCAGAAGGTCCTGATGGGCAACGACGTGTGGGAGCACGCCTACTACCTGAAGTACAACAACCGCCGGCCCGACTACCTCCGGGCCTGGTGGAACGTCGTGAACTGGCCGAAGGTCGCCGAGCGCTATGCCGCCGCCAAGGCCGGCACGCTCGCGATCTGACGAGCGCCGCCGTCGGGGCCGGGCGGGCGCGTCCCGCCCGGGTGCCCCCGCGTCCGGTCCGCCGGACTCAGCGGCCGACGTCGAGGCCGGTCGCGCGGCGCCAGAGCTGGAGCATGATCCAGGCGGCGAAGATCGAGAAGGCGGCCATCAGGACGTAGCCGACGACGTCGCCGAGCTCGAACAGGCCGGCGATGGCCCATCCGCCCGACAGCGCGACCGCGAAGACCTCGATGCCGACGAGGATCATCATCGACAGGAGCGTGACGTAGGAGCGCCCTTCGGCGGGGCGGGTCTGGGCGGCCAAGATTGTCACCTGCGGGGCGGGGGAATGCGCCCCCTACCCCATGCACGGCTCGCCGTGCAAGATGAC
>JAEUAC010000047.1 GCA_019695455.1 Methylorubrum extorquens
CCCGCCCGCGCGGGTCGACCGGGGCGGCACGGGTGTGTCAAAGCGGCGACAAGCCGTGGTGAAACGGGGCGGGCCGGCCGGCCGCGCGTGGCGCGCGGGTCCGTTCGGTGGCAAAGGTCCGGCACGCTGCCGTCGGCCGATATGCGGGGTTGCAGGGCGTGAAGTTGTTTTTGGCGACGCTCGGGATCGGGTTGGCACTGGCCGGCTGTTCGGCTCTGCCGACCACCGGCCCGCTGACCGATGAGGTCATGCAGGGCGGAGACACCGAGCTCGAGCGCCGCTACGTCGTCGTCGACATCGACGAGCGCGTGGCCGCGATCCTGGCACGGTATCCCGGTCCCTCGTTCCGGGCCCGCTTCGGCGATTACCGGCCCGCGCCGAACCTGCGGATCGGCATCGGCGACGACGTGCGCGTGACGGTGTGGGAAGCCGCGTCCGGCGGCCTGTTCTCGTCGCCCGCCATCGACCGGTTCGGCACGGGCTCGCGCTCGGCCCTCATTCCGGACCAGACCATCACGCAGGACGGCACCATCGGCGTGCCCTATGCGGGACGCATCCCCGTCGTCGGCCGCACCCCGGCCGAGGTCGAGCAGCTGGTCCTGCAGAACCTCGCCGGCAAGGCGATCGAGCCCCAGGCGCTGGTCGCCGTCACGCGCAGCCTGTCGAACTCCGTCACGGTGACGGGCGAGGTGACGAACGGCGCGCGCGTGCCGCTCAGCCCGCGCGGCGACCGCGTCATGGACGTGATCGGGACGGTCGGCGGCGTGCGCGGCGCCGTGGCCGAGACCTTCGTCCGGCTGACGCGCGGCAATTCCACGGCGACGGTGCCGATGGAGACCATCCTGTCCAACCCCAAGGAGAACGTGTTCCTCCGGCCGGGGGACATCCTGACGCTCGTCCGCGAGCCGCAGACCTTCACGACCTTCGGGGCGATCGGCGCCAACACGGTGGTGCCGTTCAACAAGATCTCGATCACGCTGGAGGAGGCGATCGCCCGGGCCGGCGGCCTGCAGGACCTCCGTTCGGATCCGGACGGGATCTTCCTGCTGCGCTTCGAGCCGCCCTCCATCGTGCGCGAGCTGGTGCCATCCCGCGACATCGACAAGCGCGAGAAGCTGATCCCGGTCGTCTACCGGCTGTCGCTGCGGGACACGAAGAACTACTTCGTCGCCCGCACCTTCGCCATGCGGGACAAGGACGTGCTCTACGTCGCCAACGCGACGGCCGTGGAGCTGCAGAAGTTCCTGACGGTCGTGTCGACGGCGCTGACGCCCGCCACCACGGTGGCGACCTCGGCCGCCACCTCGGCCGCCTATCTCCGGTAGGCGTCCGGCCTCGCGGCCGCCGCAATGCGACCCTACGGCCGGGCGGTTCCCTCCGGGGGACGCGGCAGGTACTCTGCCGCCCGCTGAGTCCGATGCGTCGGACCCGGCGGGCCCTCCGAAAGGCGTTGCGATCCCGTGAGCGAGACCGTCGAGACCGAGCGCCCGGTTCAGGCGGACGTCATCGCGCCCCAGCCGGGCGGACCCGTCGCCCGGGCGCCGGGACGCCGCGTCACGGCGCTCGCGCCCTCCTTCGAGGTCCAGGACCGGGCCAAGCAGAGCCGCTTCCGGCTGTTCGGCTCCTTCGGCCTCCTCCTCGGCTTCATCCTCCTCGTGCTGCTGCCGACGGCCGTGTCGGGCTACTATTTCTTCTTCGTCGCGTCGGACGTGTTCGTGTCCGAGGCCCGGTTCGCCGTGCGGGGCACGACGGAGAAGCTGCCGACGTCGTCCGGCAACGTGTCCATGGTGCCGTCGACCATCACGGCGCTCAACTCGAACCAGGACGCCTACGTCGTCCAGAACTACATCGGCTCGCTGCCCATGATCGAGCGGCTGGAGAAGGACGAGAACCTGCGGAGCCTCTTCGCCCGCAACACGGTCGATCCGATCTCGCGGCTCTCCGGCGACGCGCCGCTCGAGAAGGTGCGGCACTACTGGAACCGGATGGTGACGGCCTCGGTCGATTCCCTCTCCGGCGTCGTGATCCTGGAGGTCCGGGCCTTCGCGCCGCAGGACGCGCTCGCGCTCGCCCGGGCCATCGTCACGGCGAGCGAGGAGCTGGTGAACGAGCTGTCGCGCCGCAAGCGCGCCGACGCCCTGAAGTTCGCCAACGAGGAGGTCAGCCGCGCCGAGACGCGGGTGAAGGATTCCGTCGCCGCCATGCAGGCGTTCCGCAACGAGACCGGCCTGCTCGATCCGGTGAAGTCGGCCGAGGCGGTGTCGAAGCTGGTCGCCTCGCTGCGGTCCGACCAGATCGAGCTGTCCAACGAGCTCCAGACCGCCCGGCGGACCCTGTCGGAGACCTCGCCCTCCGTGCAGGTCCTGTCGACCCGGCTGGAGGCCCTGAATTCGCAGATCCGCACCGTGTCCCGCGAGCTGACGACGACCGACGGGAAGCCCGGCGACCGGTCGGCCTCCCGGGCGCTCTCCGTCTACGAAGGGCTGATGCTGGAGCGCGAGTTCGCCGAGAAGTTCTACACGACCGTGCTCACGCTGGCCGAGACGGCGCGGGCCGAGGCGGACCGCCAGCAGCTCTATCTCGTGACCTTCGTCGAGCCGGCCCTCGCCCAGATGGCGACCTTCCCGCGGCGGGGCGCGAGCGTGCTCGTCGTGTTCGCCTGCTCCATCGCCATCTGGAGCATCCTGTCGCTGCTCGTGGCGGCCGTCCGCGACCACGACGCCTGAGGGCGGCGCGGCCGACCCGGCTGGCCGGATCGGCCCGGACGGGCTCCCCTCGGGGAGGCCCGCCTCAGCCCTTGATGGCCGCGCGGATGTAGGACAGCCCGAACCAGGCGCCGAACGAGGCGAGGCCGACCAGGAACGTGTTCCAGATGCGGCGCGGGAACTCGGGCTCCTGCGGGAGAACGGGCTCGACGAAGCTCTCGACGAAGACCTGCTGGCGCGTCGCCTCCATGCGGGACTTCTCCAGCGAGGCCGCCAGGATCGCGTAGACCTTCTCGGCCGCCGTCTGGTCGAGCGTCGCCTTGTCGTAGCTGGCCTGGCTGCGCGACAGGCTCGTCGACCCGCTCGCGCCCGTGGCGGTGAATTCGCCCTCGATCTTCGCGACCTGGGCGTTCATGGCCTCGAGCCGGGCGGAGAGGACGCGCATCTGCGGCGCGTCCGGCGACACGACGCGGCTCTGGACGCGGATCTCGTCCTCGAGCTTGATCTTCTGGCCCCGCGCCTGGGCGAGGACGAGCAGCAGCGCCTCGCCCGCCTTCTTCGGATCGAGCACGCCCTCCCGGTCGCGCACGGCGCGGACCTGCTCGCGCAGCTGCACGAGGCGCTGCTCGGCCCGGGTGACCTCCTCCTGGGCCTTGGTCACGGCGTCCCGCCGCTGGCGGAGCGACATGTCGTTGATGAGCTGCTCGCTGTAGCGGAGCACGGTGTCGCCCAGCTTGAGCGCGTCGTCCGCCCGGTAGGCCCGCAGCCGCACGACGACGATGCCGTTGCTGTTGACGGAGATGTGGACCATCTTGCGCCAGTAGCGCGTCAGCGCCTCGATCGGCTCGTGGGGATCGAACCGGTCCAGGAAGGTGACCTCGGGACGGGCGTACATGCCGCGCAGGTCGAGATCCTTGTCGAGCCGTTCCACGAGCGACCGGCTCGTCATGTAGTCGACGACGACGAGCGCGTCCTGCGCCTGCTGCAGGGCGGGCAGGCCGGACATCTTGCCCAGCATGTCCGTCGCCTCGGCCGACCGGGCCTTCACGGCGAACTGGGCCTCGACGAGGTACTGGTCGGAGGCCAGGAAGCCGTAATAGACGGCGCCGCCGAGCGTCGGCAGCACGAAGACGAGGAGCGCCGACCCGAGCGCGAAGGACCGCCCGGCGCGGCCCCGGGACGAGCTCTGCCAGCCGCCGCGATTGCCGCGCACCGACAGCCGCGCCTTGCGGGCGGCGTCCTGCAGGGCCCGCGACACGCGCTGGCTGCGGTCGATCGCGAGCTCGCGCTTGCTCGCCGGAAGGGTCAGCTCGTCGGCCATGGCGGCAGCGGTCCTAGAAGTTCATGCGGCGGTACATCTCGACCGCGTCGTCCATGTTGTCGAAGCCGATGACGTTGCCGTCGGCCACCACGAGCCCCTTCGAACAGAAGGTCTTCAGGGTGTCCATGGAATGCGAGATCATGATGATGTCGCACTGGTCGCGACGGCGCGAGAACACCTCCTCGCACTTGGCCGCGAACCGCGCGTCGCCCACCGCCGTGACCTCGTCGATGAGGTAGCAGTCGAACTCGATCGCCATGGAGAGGCCGAAGGCGAGGCGGGCCTGCATGCCGGACGAATAGGTCCGGACCGGCGCGTCCATGAAGTCGCCGAGCTCGGCGAAGTCCTCGACGAACTCCGTCACGGCATGGACGTCCTCGCCGTAGGCGCGCGCCACGAACTTCAGGTTCTCGCGGCCCGACATCATCGGGTGGAAGCCGCCCGCGAAGCCGAGCGGCCACGAGACGCGCACCTTGCGCTTGACGTGGCCGGCGCTCGGCATCTCGGTCCCGGCGATCAGGCGCATCAGGGTCGACTTGCCGGCCCCGTTGATGCCGAGGATCCCGTAGCTCGTGCCGGCGTCGAAATGGGTCCACACGTTGCGGAGCACCGTCCTCCGATGCCCGGAGATCCGATAGTGCTTGGAGACGCCGGTGAGCGTGATCATGCGGGACGGTCTGTCGAGAGGGCGGTCGGGTAGCCGCCAAAGATGGCCGCACGGGGGCGCGGGCCCCCGCGGTTGAGATCGCGCGCCGTCCTGTCTAGGGCTAGCGGACCGCAAGCGGGAGGATCCGGATGAAGTCGCGCGCCGCTGTCGCCTGGGAGGCCGGCAAGCCCCTGACGATCGAGACCGTCGACATCGACGGGCCGAGGCCCGGGGAGGTGCTGGTCGAGATCATGGCGACCGGGATCTGCCACACGGACGCGTACACGCTGTCCGGCCTCGATTCGGAAGGCAAGTTCCCCGCGATCCTGGGCCACGAGGGAGCCGGGATCGTGCGCGAGATCGGCGCGGGCGTGACGAGCGTGAAGCCGGGCGACCATGTGATTCCGCTCTACACGCCCGAGTGCCGAAACTGCAAAAGCTGCCTGTCGCAGCGCACCAACCTGTGCACCGCGATCCGGGCGACGCAGGGCCAGGGCGTCATGCCGGACGGCACCAGCCGCTTCCGCTGCGAGCCGGTCGGGCGGCCCGCGGCGAGCGGGAGCACCGTCTTCCACTACATGGGCTGCTCGACCTTCTCGAACTACACGGTCCTGCCCGAGATCGCCGTCGCCAAGGTGCGCGAGGACGCCCCCTTCGACAAGATCTGCTACATCGGCTGCGGGGTCACGACCGGGATCGGCGCCGTCGTCAACACGGCCAAGGTCTGGCCCGGCGCGAACGTCGCGGTGTTCGGGCTCGGCGGCATCGGCCTCAACGTGATCCAGGGCGCCCGGATGGTGGGTGCCGACCGGATCATCGGCATCGACCTCAACGACGACAAGCGCGCGATGGCCGAGCGCTTCGGCATGACGGACTTCATCAACCCGAACGCCGTCGGCCGCGACAAGGTCGTGCAGGCGATCGTCGACCTGACGGGCGGCGGCGCCGACTTCTCCTTCGACGCCACCGGCAACACGGACGTGATGCGCCAGGCGCTCGAGTGCTGCCATCGCGGCTGGGGCGAGTCGATCGTGATCGGCGTGGCCGAGGCCGGCCGCGAGATCGCGACCCGGCCGTTCCAGCTCGTCACGGGCCGCGTCTGGAAGGGCACGGCCTTCGGCGGCGCCCGCGGTCGCACGGACGTGCCGAAGATCGTCGACTGGTACATGGACGGCAAGATCAACATCGACGACCTCATCACGCACGTGCTGCCGCTCGACGAGATCAACCACGGCTTCGACCTCATGCACGAGGGCAAGTCGATCCGAAGCGTCGTGGTCTACTGAGAGGAGGCGCCGTTGCCCGATCCATCCTCGCGCGTGACGGATCGCCCGACGGCACAGCGGCCCGGCGAGCGCGGCCGAACGGATGCGGCGGGAACCAGCCTGCCGCACAGGCACCCGATGGTCCGCATGCCCACCGTCATCGCGGCACCCGCCATCATGGGATCCGAGGCATGATCGGCCCGCGCCTCCGGCCCCGGTCCGGCGGGCCCGCGCGGCAGCTCGTCGTGCTGCTGCACGGGTTCGGGGCGGACGGGACGGACCTGATCGAGATCGGCCGGGTCTGGCAGCCCTGGCTGCCGGACGCGGCCTTCGTCGCCCCGCACGCCCCCGAGCCCTGCCTCGCGGGCGGGTCCGGCCGGCAATGGTTCTCGCTGACCTTCCGCGATCCCGGCGAGCGCTGGCGGGGCGTGAACGCGGCCGCGCCGGGCCTGCAGGCGCTGCTCGACGCCGAGCTCGCCGCGGCGGGGCTCGGGCCGGAGAGCCTGGCCCTCGTCGGCTTCAGCCAGGGCGCCATGATGGCGCTCCATGCGGGCCTGCGACGGACGCCCGCGCCGGCCGCGATCATCGGCCTGTCGGGCGCGCTCGTGCTCGAGCCGGGCGCCGGGCCCGACAGCCTCGCGGCGGCGGGCCTCTCTCGACCGCCCGTGTTCCTGGCGCATGGCGACCAGGACGACGTGATCCCGCCCGGCTCGCTCTTCGATTCGGCCGAGACCCTCGGAGCGGCCGGCATCCCGGCGGAATGGCACCTCTCGGCCGGGACGGGGCACGGGATCGACGACGGCGCGCTCCGGCACGCCGGCCTGTTCCTCCGGCGCGCCTTCGGCCTGCCGTTTCCGGCCGCGTGAGGCCGGGCGGCCCTAGAGGGCTCCGGCGGCGGTCAGCATGGCGGTCGCGCCGGCCCGCAGGAAGGCGACGTCGCTGCCCACCGCGATGAAGTCGTAGCCGAAGCCCGCGAAGGTCGCGGCCCGCTCGCCCGACTGGGCGTAGATGCCGGCGCCCTTGCCGGCCGCCTTCGCCCGGGCCACGGCGTGCCGGATGGCCGTGTCGACCTCCGCCCCCGTCGCGTCGAGCTTGGCGCCGCGCGAGAGCCCGATGGAGAGGTCGGACGGTCCGATGAAGATCGCGTCGATCCCGTCGACGGCCAGGATCGCGTCGATGGAATCGAGGGCCTCGCGCGTCTCGATCATGGCGAAGCTCTTCGTGAAGCCGTTGGCCCCGGCGAAATACGCGTCGAAGCCGAGCCCCGTGAGCACGATCGCCGGATGCGGCCCCCAGCTCCGCTCGCCCTGCGGCGGGTACTTCACGGAGCCCGCGAACGCCTTCGCGTCCGCGACCGTGTTGATCATGGGCGCGATGATGCCGGACGCGCCCGCATCCATCAGCCGCGAGGCGACGGAGAACTCGCCGACCGGGATGCGGGGGATGCAGGGCTTGCCGGCGGCGGCCACCAGCGGGATGGCGCGCGTGGCGGCCAGGAAGTCGATGACGCCGTGCTGCATGTCGAGGACGACGGCCTCGAACCCCGCCTCCCGGGCGAGGTAGCCGGGGATGGAGGGCTCGGGGAGGCCGCACCAGGCGGAGAAGACGGGCTTGCCCCGCCCCCAGGCTTCGGACAGCTTCTCGACCGACGATCCCACGGCAACCCTCCCGGGCGGCGCGATCGGCCGCCTTCGGGCCAGGAAGGCGCGTCGGCGGCCGCTGTCAAGCCGCGCCGGGGCGGGGCGGCCCCCGGTCGGACGCGGGGCGCACCGCCGGCGCGCGCCCCCGCGCCCGGGCGGCGTCAGGCGCCGGTCTGGACGTCGGCCACCGCCTTCGCCATCAGCTCGTCGAGCTTGCGGCGGATCTCGGCCTCGCTGACCGAGCGGCCCGCCGCGTCGAGGTCGCCCTTGACCTTGCGGATCACGTCGCCGTCGCCGGCCTCCTCGAAATCGGCCATCACGACCGTCTTCGCGTATTCGTCCGCGTCCGTCCGGCCGAGCAGGTCGGCGGCCCAGAGACCGAGCAGGCGGTTGCGGCGCGCGGTCGCCTTGAACCGCAGCGCCTCGTCGTGCGCGAACTTGTTCTCGAATGCGTCCCGGCGATCGTCCATGCTGGCCATGTCGGTGTCGTTCCCTTCCTGGTTGAGGCTCCGATATGGGGTCCGGCCAGGCGTTCGGAAGCCTCCGGCCCGCGCCGGCGGGCCTTGGAATCGTCGCTTTCGCCCACCATGGGACGGCCGTCCTGCCGCGCCGCGTTGTGCCGGCCGACCCGATCGTCTAGTTTCCGGCTCTGCGGCGACCGCCTGGACCCCTCGCGTCCCGGCGCCTCGCCAGCCGCGGACCCGTTCGTCCTCAGGAGCCCCGGCATGGATTTCCTCAAACCACGGTACACGCCCATGAACCGCCGCCGTCGCATCTACGAGGGCAAGGCGAAGGTGCTCTACGAAGGGCCCGAGCCGGGGACCCTGATCCAGCACTTCAAGGACGATGCCACCGCCTTCAACGCCAAGAAGCACGAGGTCATCGACGGCAAGGGCGTCCTGACCAACCGGATCTCCGAGTACCTCTTCCAGCACCTGAACGACATCGGCGTGCCGACGCACTTCATCCGCCGGCTCAACATGCGCGAGCAGCTGATCCGCGAGGTCGAGATGATCCCGCTCGAGATCATGGTGCGGAACGTGGCCGCCGGCTCGCTGGCGAAGCGCCTCGGTCTCGAGGAGGGCACGCAGCTGCCCCGGTCCATCATCGAGTTCTACTACAAGAACGACGCGCTCGACGACCCGATGGTGTCCGAGGAGCACGTGACGGCGTTCGGCTGGGCGACGCCCCAGGAGATCGACGACATCATGGCGCTCGCCATCCGGGTGAACGACTTCCTGTCGGGCCTCTTCCTCGGCGTCGGCATCCGGCTCGTCGACTTCAAGATGGAGGCCGGGCGCCTCTGGGAAGGCGACATGATGCGGATCGTCGTGGCGGACGAGCTCTCGCCCGATTCGTGCCGGCTCTGGGACATCAAGAGCCAGGACAAGCTCGACAAGGACCGGTTCCGCCGCGACCTCGGCGGCCTCATCGAGGCCTATTCGGAGGTGGCGCGCCGCCTCGGCATCCTCGGCGAGAACGAGCGCGTCCAGACGAGCGGCCCCCGCCTCGTCCAGTAGCGCCGACGCGGCCCCCGGCCGCGATCCGGCCGCGCGCATGGCCCGTCGTCCGTCCAGCCTCGGCGGCTCCGCCCGGGCGCTCGCCCTCGGGGCGTCGCTCGGAGCGGCGGCCGGCCTCGCCGGCTGCCTCGACACGGGGCTCCTCCTGGACGCGGCCTTCGCGCCCCACATCGCCGGGCTGTCGCCCGGCCAGCCCTGGACGGCGCTCCCCGTCGGATCCTGGATCGCCGAGAGCGACATCGAGCCCGTCGCGATCGCCGCCTGCCTGTCGGGATGCGAGGTCCGGGCGGTCGTGGCCCGCTTCCGCGCCCGGGGCCGCGACGCCGCCGTCCTGGCCCGCCTGGCCGACGATCCCGCCGCCCTCGTCCGGGCC
>JAEUAC010000087.1 GCA_019695455.1 Methylorubrum extorquens
CCGTTCCGCACGGCCACGTCGGCCTGGAAGATGTCGGCGGCGGTCGCCACCGTGCCGCCGCGCAGGACGAGATCGTCGATCGGATCGCTCATGGGATGGCTCTTGCTCGGAACTTGCTTCGGAGGACCGGCGCGCCGGGCAGGGGCGAGATGGGAAAGCAGCGATGACGGCGCAGCAGCGGATCGTGGTGATCAACCCCAATGCGAACGAGGCGGTCACGCGGGGGCTCGAACACGCGCTCGCGCCGCTCTCCGCGCTCGGAGGGCCGCAGATCGCGTGCAGGACGCTCACGGAGGGTCCACTCGGGATCGAGACCCAGGCCGACGTCGAGAGCGTGACGCTCCCGCTCAAGCGGCTGGTGGAGAGCGATGGAGACGCCGCCGCCTTCGTCATCGCCTGCTACTCCGATCCGGGCCTCCACCTCTGCCGCGAGGCGACCGCGCGTCCGGTCTTCGGAATCGCGGAAGCCGGGGTGCTGACGGCGCTCGCCCGGGCCGACCGCTTCGGCGTCATCGCGATCCGCACCCGCTCGATCCCGCGGCACATGCGCTACCTGCGCCAGATGGGGCTCACGGACCGGCTCGCGGGGGAGCGGGCGCTGGAGATGTCGGTCGCCGAGACGGCCTCCGGCGAGGGCACCTTCGCGCGGATGCTCGCGGTCGGGCGGGCGTTGCGTGACGCAGACGGCGCGGGGGCCATCGTCATGGGCTGCGCCGGCATGGCCGCCCATCGCAAACCGCTCGAGGACGAACTCGGGATTCCCGTGATCGACCCGACGCAGGCCGCCGTCGCCATGGCGTACGGCGCCGTGGTCTTCGGTTGACCGGACCGCCGCACCCGACCCGGCCTCAGGCATCGCGCGCCCGCACAAACTCCGCGTAGCTCGGCCGCGTCAGCGTGAAGCGGTCGCCCTGCCGGGCGTAGCTGTCGCCGAACAGGCGCCCGACCGGACGGTAGGCCTTCTCGTCGATCCGCAGGCGCTCGCCGTCGAGAAGGCCCGGCCGGGCATGGAGACGCAACACCTCGCCGACGAGCAGCTCGCGCTGGGGGCCGAAGGCGAGCGAGACCTCGCGCCGGCATTCGAGGGCGAAGGGCGCTTGCGCGATGTGGGGCACGGGGATCTCGACCCCCTCCTTCAGCGAGAGGCCCGCCGCCTCGACCTCGCTGACGTCGGGCGGACAATCGATGGCGCAGACGTTCATCGCCTCGGCCAGCGCCTCATCGACGAGGTTGACGACGAACTGGCCGCTGCGCGCGATGTTGCGCGTCGTGTCCTTGGGGCTGTGGTCGGGTTTGTGCTGGAGGCCGAGCACGATCAGGGCCGGCTCCTCCGAGAACACGTTGAAGAACGAGTACGGCGCCGCGTTGACGGTGCCGTCCGCTCCGAGGGTCGTCACCAGCGCGATGGGGCGCGGCACGATCGTCGCGCAGAGGAGCTTGTAGCGCTCGTACGGCGCGAGATCGGCGAAGCTGACGCTGTCCATGGGCTCAGTCCGGCCGCACGACGCCCGTCTGGGCGGTGATGCGGCTGTAATGCTCGACGCGGCGGTGACGGGCGAAGTCGAAGATCGTCTCCTTGCCGAAGCGCGTCTCGTCGAGGTCGCAGGAATGGACGATGATCCCGTCCGCCTCGCCGGCGAGCTCGGCCACGATGAACCCGTTCGGATCGACGATCAGCGTGCCGCCGGTCAGGTGATGGCCGTCCTCGTCCCCGGCCTTGGCCACCGCCACGACCCAGGTGGCGTTCTGGTAGGCGCCGGCCTGGCAGGACAGGCGATGGTGGAACAGCCGCTGTTCCAGGCCCTCGCCGCCGCGCTGCGAGTTCACCGAGGGCGTGTTGAACCCGAGCGTCACCATCTCGACGCCCTGCAGGCCCATGACGCGATAGGTCTCGGGCCAGCGCCGGTCGTTGCAGATGCACATGCCGAGGTAGCCGCCGAGCGCCCGCCAGACCGGGAAACCGAGATCGCCCGGCTCGAAGTAGCGCTTCTCGAGGTGCTGGTGGGTGCGTTCGGGATCGTGCTCGACATGCCCCGGCAAATGGATCTTGCGGTATTTGCCGACGATCGCGCCGGACTTGTCCACAAGGATCGAGGTGTTGAAGTGCCGGCCCTCGGGCGTGAGCTCGGCGTAGCCGAACGACATGGCCATGCCATGCGCCCTGGCGCGGTCGAAGAGCGGCGCCGTCGCCGCGCTCGGCATGGTCGCCTCGAACCAGGCATCCGCCTCGGCGCGGTCCTCGTGGTACCAGCGGGGAAAGAAGGTGGTGAGCGCCAGCTCCGGGTAGACGATGAAGTCGGCGCCCGCCGCCTTGGCCTCGTCCATCAGCGCGATCATGCGCGCGACGACGCTCGCGCGATCCTCGCGCCTCTGGATGGGGCCGAGCTGGGCGGCGGCCGTGCGGATCATGCGCATGGGGGGTCCTTTCGACGTGTGGCGTGCCGACGCCGCCCCACGCCCGGGACGGCGGGTGGGGATGGCATCAGGCGGTCGCGGCCAGCGGCCCCCCGGGATCGAAATGCGGGATCGCGGCGAGAAGCTCGCGGGTGTAGGCGGATTGCGGGCGGGCGAAGAGGGCCGCGCTCGCGCCCTCCTCCACCACCCGTCCGTTCTGCAGCACAATCGTGCGGTCGCACATCATGCGCACCACGTTCAGATCGTGGCTGACGAACAGGAAGGCGAGGTCGTCCTCTCGGCGCAGCCGGTCGAGGAGATGCAGGATCATGGCCTGGACCGACACGTCCAGCGCGGCGGTCGGCTCGTCCAGGATGAGGAACCGGGGCCGGACCGCGATCGCCCGCGCGATGCCGATGCGGGCCTTCTGACCGCCCGAGAGTTGGTGCGGGAAACGATCGATGAGTTCGGGACCGAGGCCCGAGCGCTCGGCGCTCTCCATCACGCGGGCGCGCAAGGCCGCCCCGCGCAGGCCGGTCAGCCGTTTCAGGGGCTGCGCGATGCTGTCGAAGGCCGAGAAGCGCGGATTGAGGCTGTCGTTCGGGTCCTGGAAGACGATCTGGATGGCGCGCCGAAGCTCCGACCGGTGGAAGTCGCGCGCCGGGACGTCGCCGATCGACTGGCCTTCGAACAGGATCGTGCCCTCGCTCGGGTCGATCAGGCGGCAGACCAGGCGCGAGGTCGTGCTCTTGCCGGATCCGGACTCACCCACGAGGCCGAGACTCTCGCCCGGCCGCATCGTCAGGGACACGCCGTCGA
>JAEUAC010000277.1 GCA_019695455.1 Methylorubrum extorquens
CGATTCGCCTCGGCCCGACCCGGACCCGGACCCTCCGGGCCGGTCGGGCGACCGCCGGAACGCAAAAAGCGGCCCGAAGGCCGCCTTGCTCGATCGTCGCGTTGTCGGTGAATTGGAGCGGGCGAAGGGATTCGAACCCTCGACCCCAACCTTGGCAAGGTTGTGCTCTACCCCTGAGCTACACCCGCATCCATGTCGGAGGCCTCGGCCCCGGACGACGCCCATGTGCCCCAGCCCGCCGCGGAATGCAAGCCGGTTGTCGCCGCGTCGCGACGCGATCCCCGGGCCGCGCCTCCCGTCGTCCGCGCGGGCCGTGCGGCCCCCTGTGCATGCGGCATCGCGGGCGACGGCGCCGCGCTTCACAACCCCGTCGTGAAGCGCGTACAAAGAGGGGTGCGAAGCCCCTGGCCTTCATCCGACAGGAGGAGGTTGATTGACGGTCCACGTACGGCCCCCCGTGAGCGCGGAAGCGTGCCCGGCGCTGGTTCTGAACGCCGATTACCGGCCGCTGAGCTATTTCCCGCTCTCCCTCTGGTCCTGGCAGGACGCCATCAAGGCCGTCTTCCTGGAGCGCGTGAACATCGTGTCGGAATACGACCGGTTCGTCCGGTCGCCGACCTTCGAGATGCGGCTGCCCTCCGTGGTGTCGCTGAAGACCTACGTGCAGCCGGCCCGGCATCCCGCCTTCACGCGGTTCAACGTGTTCCTGCGCGACCGCTTCACCTGCCAGTATTGCGGGGCGCACGAGGACCTGACCTTCGACCACGTCATCCCCCGCTCGAAGGGCGGCACCACGACCTGGGAGAACGTCGTCGCGGCCTGCTCGCCCTGCAACCTGCGCAAGAGCGACCTGATGCCGGCGGCCGCCGAGATGTGGCCGCGCCAGACGCCCTACGCGCCCGAGCTCCAGGACCTGCATCGCAACGGCCGGCACTTCCCGCCGAACTTCCTGCACGAGAGCTGGATGGACTATCTCTATTGGGACACCGAGCTGGAGCCCTGAGGGGCGGGCGCCGCGCTCATGCCGAAGGAGGGACGGCGTCCGCCCGCAGGTGGTCCACCAGCAGGCGGGCGATCGGCGGCAGGTCCGCGTAGGTCCGCACCACGATCGTGAGGTCGCGCACGGCCCACGCATCGGCGAGCGCCACGGTGGCGAGCGCCATGGTGCGGGCGGCCCGCCGGGCCGTCGTCTCGGGCACGATGCCGATTCCGACTCCGGCCTCCACCAGCCGGCAGATGCCGTCGAAGGACCGAAGCTGGACGCGGAGCCGGATGGGGCGGCCCTCCCGGGCGGCGCGCGTCGAGAGGAAGCGCTGCAGGGCGCTCGCCCGGTCGAGCCCGACATGGTCGAAGGCCAGCACCTCCGAGAAGGCGACGTCCGGCCGGTCGGCGATCGGATGGCCGGCCTGCGCGACCACGACGAAGCGGTCCTGCCGGAAGGGGAAGGTCTCGAGCCCGGCCGTCTCGACCGTGGCCGCCACGATGCCGAGCGAGGCGACGCCCTCGGCCACGAGCCCGACGATCTCGTCCGACAGCCGCTCCTCGATGTCGAGCGACAGGCGGGGATGCGCGGCCAGGAAGGAGCCCAGCGCCTCGGGCAGGAATTCCAGGATGGCGTTCGTGTTGGACAGGATCCGAAGCTCTCCCCCGGCCCCGCCGGCATAGGCGCCGAGATCCGCCTCCATCCGGTCGCGCTGGGCCAGGATCGCGCGGGCATGGACCAGGAGGGCGCGACCCGCCTGGGTCAGCGTGACGCCCTGGCGCCCGCGGGAGAGGAGAGGGGAGCCGATCGCGCCCTCCATGTCGCGGATGCGCGTGGAGGCGGCGGCGAGCGCGAGATGCGCCCGTTCCGCGCCGCGCGTGATGGAGCCCGCCTCCGCCACGTGGCGGAAGAGATCCAGGTCCTTGAGCCCGATATGCAGCATGAGCCTTCGCCGTTCGCGAAGGGAGCGTTTAGCAGGAAGGCCGTATCGCGCCCATCGCGAGCGGGGGTAGAGCTTCGTCCATGGCGAAGTTCGATCCCGTCCAATGACGATCGCGGCGGCTCTCGCGCTCGTGTGCTTCGGCGCCTGGGCGACCGGGCTCCTGCCGGAGATCGCCGTGACTCTCGGCTTCTTCGCGGTCGCGAGCCTCACGGGCGTCGCGAGTCCCGCCACCATCTTCTCGGGCTTCGCCTCCCAGGCCTTCTGGCTCGTCCTGTCGGGGCTCGTCGTCGGTGCGGCCATGACGCGGACCGGCCTCGGGGCGCGGCTGGCCCGCGGGCTCGTGCGCCCGCTCTCCGGCTCCTACGGGACGCTGATCGCGGGTCTCGTGCTGCTCGCTTTCCTGCTGGCCTTCGTCATGCCGTCGAATCTCGGCCGGATCGCGCTGCTCGTGCCCGTGGTCCTGGCGGTGGCGGACCGCGTCGGCCTCGTGCCCGGGCGGCCGGGCCGGACGGGCGCCGTCCTGGCCGTCGGCTTCGCGACGCCGATCCTGTCGGCCGCGATCCTTCCCGCCAACGTGCCGAACCTCGTCATGGCGGGCGCGGCCGAGCGGCTCTACGGGCTGCACCTGCGCTACGTGCCCTACCTCCTGCTGCACGGGCCCGTGCTCGGCCTCGTCAAGGGCGCGCTCCTCGTGCTCGTGATCTGCCGCCTCTTCCCGGACCGGATCGCCCGCACGGCCGCCGCGGCGCCGGCGGTCGATGCGGATGCCGGGCCGCTCAGCCCGGCGGAGCGGCGCCTCGGGCTGATCCTCGCCGCCACGCTCGCCCTGTGGTCCACCGATTCGCTTCACGGCCTCGCGCCCGCCTCGATCGGGCTCGCGGCGGCGGCGCTGTGCCTCCTGCCGCGCATCGGCGTGCTGGGACCCGACGCGTTCGGGAGCATCAACCTGCGGATCTGCTTCTACATCGCTGCCGTGCTGGGGCTGGTCGCGACCATCGGCGAGAGCGGGCTCGGCGCCGCGATCGGGCAGGCCGTCGCCGCCGCGGCGCCGCTCGCGCCCGACAGGCCGGCCGCGAACCTCCTCGTCCTGTCGGGAATCGCCGCGATCCTGTCGCTCGCCGTCACGGCGAACGGAGCGCCCGCGCTCTACACGGGGCTCGCCGGCGACCTCGCCCAGGCGTCGGGGCTCGGCCTGCACGCGATCGTGACCGCGCAGGTGATCGGCTTCTCGACCGTGCTCTTCCCCTACCAGGTGCCGCCCGTCCTGATGGCGGCGGAGCTCGGCGCCGTACGGCTCGCGGACGCCACGCGTCTCGCGCTCGCCTTCGGGGTCGCCTCCGTCCTGGTCGCCTGGCCGCTCAGCGTCGCTTGGTGGCGGATCGTCGGAGCGTTGCCATGAGGCGAGACGTGCGGCCCGGGCGGGACGGCTCCGGGCGCCGGCCGCATGGCCGTGCCGCGTTGCGGCGCGGGGCAGCCTCCGCTAGGAACCGTTCTAATCTCAAGGGCATGTTCCTGCCCTGCCGGGTAACGTGATGGCCGACACGAAAGCTCAACTCATCCGACAGGCGGCCCGCCCGCTCTCGCCCCATCTCCAGGTCTATCGCTGGACTTGGACCATGGCGATGTCGATCGCCCACCGCGTGACGGGCTGCGCGCTCTACGCCGGCACCGTGCTCCTGGCCGTGTGGCTGCTCGCCCTCGCGTCCGGGCCCGAGGCCTACGGACGCGTCGCGTGGTTCTTCGGCTCGCCGATCGGCTACCTCGTCCTGTTCGGCTACACGTGGATCCTCATGCATCACATGCTGGGCGGCGTGCGCCACCTGACCTGGGACACGGGCGTCGGGTTCGAGCCCGGCACGCGCATCGCCATGGCGCGCCTGACGGCGATCCTGTCCCCCATCCTGACGGTCCTGATCTGGGTCGTCGCCTTCGTGATGCGCTGAGCCCCGCCATGGCCGACAACCGACCGAACCCGCTCCTCTCGCTGCGCACCGCGCGCTCCCGCGTCGAAGGGCTGGGCGCCGCCCACCACGGCGTCGAGCATTGGTACACGCACCGCCTCTCGGCGATCGCGAACATCCCGCTCGTCATCTCGTTCGTGATCATCGTGGCGTCCATCGCCGGCCGGCCCTGGCCGGAGGCCGTGCGCGTCCTGCAGAATCCGCTGGTCGCGATCCTCATGGGCCTGATGGCGATCTCCATCACGTACCATATGCGTCTCGGGCTCCAGACGGTCATGGAAGACTACGTCCACGACAAGATGCTGAAGTTCGCCGCCGGCATCGCCAACACGTTCTTCGCGGTCCTGATCGCGGCCACGTGCCTCTTCTCCATCCTCAAGATCAGCTTCGGCCGCCTGCCGCTGCCTCCGGTCTAGGAGTAAAACCATGGCCACCAATGGAGCGGCGAACGGCGCCGCGAACGGCTCCTCCCCGGGCATCGGCGGAGACGCCTACCCGATCGTCGACCACACGTTCGACGTCGTCGTCGTCGGCGCCGGCGGCGCGGGCCTCCGCGCGACGGTCGGCTGCTCGCAGGCCGGCCTGCGGACCGCCTGCATCTCGAAGGTGTTCCCGACGCGATCGCACACGGTCGCGGCGCAGGGCGGCATCTCCGCCTCGCTCGGCAACATGGGCGAGGACAACTGGCAATGGCACATGTACGACACCGTGAAGGGGTCGGACTGGCTGGGTGACCAGGACGCGATCGAGTACCTCGTCCGCAACGCGCCGGCCGCCGTCTACGAGCTCGAGCATTGGGGCGTGCCGTTCTCCCGCACGGAGGAGGGCAAGATCTACCAGCGGCCGTTCGGCGGCATGACGACCCATTTCGGCAAGGGCACGGCGCAGCGCACCTGCGCGGCCGCCGACCGGACGGGCCACGCGATCCTGCACACGCTCTACGGCCAGGCCGTGCGGGCGCAGACGAACTTCTTCATCGAGTACTTCGCCATCGACCTCATCATGGACGAGGAGGGGCGCTGCCGCGGCGTCATCTGCATCGACATGGCGACGGGCGAGATCCACCGCTTCCGGGCCGCCATGACGATCCTGGCCACGGGCGGCTACGGCCGCGCCTATTTCTCGGCGACGTCAGCCCATACCTGCACGGGCGACGGCAACGCCATGGTGCTGCGCGCCGGGCTGCCGCTCGAGGACATGGAGTTCGTGCAGTTCCACCCGACCGGCATCTACGGCTCGGGCTGCCTCATCACTGAGGGGTCGCGCGGCGAGGGCGGCTACCTGACCAATTCCGAGGGCGAGCGCTTCATGGAGCGCTACGCGCCGTCGGCCAAGGACCTCGCCTCTCGCGACGTCGTCTCGCGCTCCATGACCATGGAGATCCGGGCGGGACGCGGCGTCGGCAAGGACAAGGACCACATCCACCTGCACCTCGACCATCTCGACCCGAAGATCCTGCACGAGCGCCTGCCCGGCATCTCGGAGAGCGCGAAGATCTTCGCGGGCGTCGACGTGACCAAGGAGCCGATCCCCGTCATCCCGACGGTCCATTACAACATGGGCGGCATCCAGACGAACTTCCACGGCGAGGTCGTCACCCTCAGCGGCTCGAACCCCGACCACATCGTGCCGGGCCTGATGGCGATCGGCGAGGCGGCCTGCGTGTCCGTGCACGGGGCGAACCGCCTCGGTTCGAACTCGCTGATCGACCTCGTGGTCTTCGGGCGCGCGGCCGGGCTGCGCTGCGCCGAGATCGTCGAGAAGAACGGCCGCCTGCCGGAGCTGCCCAAGAACTCGGCCGAGATGTCGCTCGGCCGCCTCGACAAGGCCCGCAACGCCAAGGGCGGCACGCCGACCGCGATGCTGCGGGACAAGATGCAGCGCACGATGCAGAACAACTGCGCCGTCTTCCGCACCGGCGAGGTGCTGGAGGAGGGCCGTGGCCTGATCCACAAGGTCCACGACGCCGCCTCCGACGTGAAGATCACTGACCGGTCGCTGGTGTGGAACACCGATCTCCTGGAAACCCTGGAGTTCGACAACCTGATCGGCCAAGCGGTGGTGACGATGGAATCGGCCGCCAACCGCAAGGAATCGCGCGGCGCCCACGCCCGCGAGGACTTCCCGGACCGCAACGACAAGGAGTGGATGAAGCACACCTTGGCCTGGCTCGGTGATACGGGCGGTGTCACGATCGATTATCGTCCGGTGCACACCTACACGATGTCGAACGAAATCCAGTACATCGAGCCCAAGGCGCGCGTGTACTGAGGCTTCACCTCGGCTGAACCATCAGGCGGCGGGTCGCTCCACGATCCGCCGCATCGACCTGCCCTCGCGGAATCGATAGTCCCCATGGCCCAGTTCAACCTGCCCAAGAACTCGCAGATCACGCAGGGCAAGTCGTGGCCGGCGCCGGCCGGGGCGAAGAGCCTGCAGACCTTCCGGATCTACCGCTGGAACCCGGATGACGGGCAGAAC
>JAEUAC010000028.1 GCA_019695455.1 Methylorubrum extorquens
CGAGGCGGATCGCGCTCGCGGCGGCCGGCTTCGGCGGCCCGCGGGACGGGCCCGTCGGCCCCCGGCAGGTCGACCGGGAGCTGACCCGCCTCGGCCAGGTCCAGATCGATTCGGTGAGCGTGCTCGCCCGCGCCCATTACGTGCCGCTCTATTCCCGGCTCGGCCCCTACGATCCCGCGCTCCTGGAGAGCGCCGCCTATCGGGGCCGCGCGCGCCGGCTGTTCGAATACTGGGGCCACGAGGCCTGCCTGATCCGGCTCGACCTCCACCCCGCCCTCCGCTTCCGCATGGCCCGCGCCCGGGCGGGGCGCGGCATCTACGGCGGCCTCCGCCGCTTCGCGGCCGAGCGGGCCGACTACATCGACGCCGTGCTGGACGAGGTCCGCCGCCGCGGCCCGCTCGCGGCGCGCGACCTCTCGGAGGGCGGCCGGGCCGCCGGCGCCTGGTGGGGCTGGAGCGACGGCAAGCGGGCGCTGGAATGGCTGTTCTGGGCGGGCCTCGTCACGACCCGCGAGCGGCGCGGCTTCGAGCGCGTCTACGACCTGCCGGAGCGGGTGCTGCCGGCAGCCGTGCTGGCGGCGCCGACGCCGGACGAGGGCGAGAGCCACCGCATCCTGGTCGCCCGGGCGGCCCGGGCGCTCGGCATCGCGGCCGAGATCGACCTGCGCGAGTACTTCCGGCTCGAGCCCGCCGACGCCCGGGTCGCGGTCGCGGAGCTGGTCGAGGCGGGCGAGCTCCTGCCCGTCTCGGTCGAGGGCTGGTCCGTGCCCGCCTTCCTCCACCGGGACGCCCGCATCCCGCGCCGCATCGGGGGGTCGGGGCTCGTCTCGCCCTTCGACCCGCTGATGTGGGAGCGCCCCCGGGCGGAGCGCCTGTTCGGCTTCCGCTACCGCATCGAGATCTACACGCCGGCCGACAGGCGCGAGCACGGCTACTACGTGCTGCCCTTCCTCCTGGGCGACCGCCTCGCCGCCCGCCTCGACCTGAAGGCCGACCGCGCCGGCGGCCGCCTCGTCGTCCATTCGGTCCACCTCGAACCCGGCACCGACCCCGCCGCGACCCGGGCCGCCCTCGCGGACGAACTCGACCGCCTCGCCCGCTGGCTCGCCCTCCGGGACATCGCCCTGCCGCCGGGCTGGGGCGGCTGAGCCCGCACCACAGTTCCGCGTGCTTCGAGACGCGACCCTCCGGGCCGCTCCTCAGCATGACGACGGTGGGGAACAAGATGCTGCAGCTTGCCGACCTCGCCGACCGCCCCACCTCGTCATCCTGAGGAGCCCGCCGCAGGCGGGCGTCTCGAAGGACGCACCACACCCGGACCGAGCCCGCACCACCGTTCCGCGTGCTTCGAGACGCCGGCCGAATGCCGGCTCCTCAGCATGACGGGGGTTGGGGCGCGAGATGCTCAAGCTTGCCACCCCACCTCGTCATCCTGAGGAGCCCGCCGCAGGCGGGCGTCTCGAAGGACGCACCACGCCCGGACCGAGCCCGCACCACCGTTCCGCGTGCTTCGAGACGCCGGCCGAAGGCCGGCTCCTCAGCATGACGACGACGGGGCGCGAGATGCTGGAGCTTGCCGCCCGACCTCGTCATCCTGAGGAGCCCGCAGCAGGCGGGCGTCTCGAAGGACACACGACGTCCGGACCGAGCCCGCACCACCGTCCCGCGTGCTTCGAGACGCCGGCCGAACGCCGGCTCCTCAGCATGACGAGGGTTGGGGCGCGAGATGATCGAGCTTGCCACCCCACCTCGTCATCCTGAGGAGCCCGCAGCAGGCGGGCGTCTCGAAGGACGCACGACGCCCGGACCGAGCCCGGCGACCGGGGCCGCGCGACGGTCGGAGCGGGTCCGACCCCGTCTACATGCCCACGTAGTTCGGGCCGCCGCCGCCCTCGGGCGTCGCCCAGGTGATGTTCTGGTTCGGATCCTTGATGTCGCACGTCTTGCAGTGGACGCAGTTCTGCGCGTTGATGACGAAGGTCGCGTCCGCGCCCTCCCCCACCCACTCGTAGACGCCGGCCGGGCAGTAGCGGCTCGACGGGCCGCCGAACACGTCGTGCTCCGAGCGCTTCTGCAGCGCCATGTCCTTGACCTTGAGGTGGACCGGCTGGTCCTCCTCGTGGTTCGTGTTGGACAGGTACACCGAGGAGAGCCGGTCGAAGGTGAGGACGCCGTCCGGGCGCGGATACGCGATCGGCGTCACGTCCTTGACGGGCTTCAGCGTCGCGAAGTCCGGCTTGCCGTGCTTCAGCGTGCCGAACAGCGACAGGCCGGCGAGCTCGTTCATCCACATGTCGACGCCGCCGAGGCCGATGCCGACGAGCGTGCCGAAGCGCGACCAGAGCGGCTTCACGTTGCGCACCCGGTAGAGGTCGTAGCCGATGTCGGACGCGCGCCAGCTCTCCTCGTAGGCCTCGACCTCGTCGTGGCCGCGGCCGGCCGCGAGCGCCGTCGCGAGATGGTCGGCGCAGAGCATCCCGGACAGGATCGCGTTGTGGGAGCCCTTGATGCGCGGCACGTTCACGAAGCCGGCGCTGTCGCCGACGAGCGCCCCGCCCGGGAAGACGAGCCGCGGCACGGACTGGTAGCCGCCCTCCATGATGGCCCGGGCCCCGTAGCCGATGCGCTTGGCGCCCTCGAACGTCTCCCGGATCATCGGGTGGGTCTTGAGGCGCTGGAACTCGTCGAACGGCGACAGCGTCGGGTTCTCGTAGTTCAGATGGGTGACGAACCCGACCGAGACGATGTTGTCGTCGTAATGATAGAGCCAGGAGCCGCCGCCCGCCTTGTTCGGCAGCGGCCAGCCCATGGAGTGCTGGACGAGACCCTTGCGGAACTTCTCCGGCCGGACCTGCCACGTCTCCTTGATGCCGAGCCCGTATTTCTGGTGGTCGGAATGCTTGTTCAGCTCGAAGCGGGCGATGACCTGCTTCGTCAGCGAGCCGCGGGCGCCCTCCGCCAGGATCGTGTAGCGGCCGCGCAGCTCCATGCCGCGCGCGAACTCGCCCTTGGCCTCGCCATCGCGGCCGATGCCCATGTCGCCGGTCGCGATGCCGACGACCTTGCCGTCCTCGATCAGCACCTCGGCCGCCGGGAAGCCCGCGTAGATCTCGACGCCGAGCGCCTCGGCCTGCGTGCCCATCCAGCGGACCACGTTGCCGAGCGAGCCGATGAAGTTGCCGTGGTTGTCCATGAGCCGCGGCAGGCCGATCGTCGGGATTTTGATGCCGCCGGCGGGCCCGAGGAACAGGAACTCGTCCTTGGTGACCTCCGTCGTGAGGGGCCGCTCGGGATCGGACCGCCACTCGGGCAGGAGCCGGTCGAGCCCGATCGGGTCGATCACGGCACCGGACAGGATGTGGGCCCCGACCTCCGACCCCTTCTCGACCACCACGACCGAGATGTCCTCGCCGCGTTCGGCCGCGATCTGCTTCAGCCGGATCGCGGCCGCGAGCCCGGCCGGTCCGCCGCCGGCGATCACGACGTCGTAATCCATCGACTCGCGCGCGGGCAGCTCGGTCTCGTCCGCCATTGGTCCTCCCGGCCGCGTTCCGGCCGACTGCAATCGTTCCAGCCTGCTATGCGGCTGCCGTGCCCGGGTGACAAGGCTGGCGCGACGCCGTGGCACGCGCCGTCCGGTGCGCCGCGTGCCGCGCCCGCCTTGCGGGACCGGCACGCGCCGGGGACGCGCCACCGGACAAGCGGGGCGACGCGCGACGGTTCCGCCCGGGCGACGGCTCCGCTAAGACCCTCCCATGCCGCCGGATGCCTGGGACAGGGACAGCCTCGTCGCGCTGCTCGACTTCCACGTCGCGGCGGGGATCGACCTCGCGCTGGACGAGACGCCGCACGACCGCTTCGCCGAGGCGGCGACCCCGGCGGTCGCCCTGCCGCGACCGGTCCAAGTGCCTGCGGCGGCGGCGCTTTCCCGGCCCGCGCCGCCCTCCTTCCCGGCGGCCGCCGCCGGTCCGCCCGAGCAGGTCGCGGCCGATGCCCGGGCGCTGGCCGCGACGGCGGAGGACCTCGCGGCGCTCCGCGCGCTCGTCGAGGCGTTCGACGGCTGCGCCCTGAAGCGCACGGCGCGCCAGCTCGTCTTCGCCGACGGCAACCCCCAGGCCGACGTCATGCTGGTCGGCGAAGCGCCCGGCGCCGACGAGGACCGCGACGGCCGCCCCTTCGTCGGCCGCTCGGGCCAGCTCCTCGACCGCATGCTGGACGCGATCGGGCTCGACCGTTCGGCCGTCTACCTCGCCAACACCGTGCCCTGGCGCCCGCCCGGCAACCGCACGCCGACGCCCGGCGAGGTGGCGATCTGCCTGCCGTTCGTCCGCCGCCAGATCGCGCTGGTCCGACCCCGGATCCTGATCACGCTGGGCGCGGCCGCGACCGCGACCCTGCTCGACCGCAAGGACGGGATCACGAAGACGCGGGGCCGCTGGCTGGCCTATGCGGGCGAGGACGGCGGGAGCGTGCCCGCGATGCCGATGCTGCATCCGGCCTACCTGCTGCGGCAGCCGGCCGACAAGCGGCTCGCCTGGCGCGACCTCCTGGCGCTCCGCCGCACGCTCGACGGCCGGGACGGACCGGAACTGGCATCTCCTTCTCCGACTTGATACGCGGCCCCGAAGCGTCGCCGTTGCGGCCGAGGACGACACATGCGTTGGGATGAATTCCGCACGTCCGACAACGTCGAGGATCGGCGCGGCCAGGGTGGTGGCGGCGGCGGCTTCGGCATCCCGATCGGCGGCGGAGGCGGCCTCGGCATCGGCACCATCGTCGTGCTCGGGCTCGTCGGCTGGGCGCTCGGCATCGATCCGCGCCTTCTGATCAGCGGCGCCGAGATGGTGACGCGCGGCGGCGGCCAGCATTACGAGAGCCCGTCGCAGCCGTCCGGTCGCGCGCAGGCGCCGGCGGGCCGGACCGGGGCGCCATCGGATCAGACGGGCCGCTTCGCGGCCGCGGTCCTCGGCAACACGGAGGACGTCTGGACGGCCGTCATGCCCGCCCAGGCGAACCGCAACTACCCGCCGACGCGCATGGTCCTCTACACGGGCGGAACGCGATCGGGCTGCGGGACGGCGCAATCCGCCATGGGTCCGTTCTACTGCCCGCTCGACAAGACCGTGTACCTCGACACCGCCTTCTTCCAGGAGATGCAGCGCCGCTTCCGGGCCGGCGGCGACTTCGCCTACGCCTACGTCATCGCCCACGAGGTCGGCCACCACGTGCAGGACGTGCTCGGCATTCTCGGCAAGGTGCAGGCCCGCCAGCAGCAGGCCTCGTCGAAGCGCGACGCGAACGCGCTCTCCGTGCGGATCGAGCTGATGGCCGATTGTCTTGCCGGCGTCTGGGCCAAGAACTCCAACGACAAATATAATTCGCTGGAGCAGGGCGACATCGACGAGGCGATGAACGCGGCCAGCGCGATCGGCGACGACAAGCTGCAGAAGCAGAGCCAGGGTTACGCGGTGCCGGATTCGTTCACGCACGGCTCGTCCGAGCAGCGCCAGCGCTGGTTCATGAACGGCTACAAGAGCGGCCAGACCAAGTCCTGCGACACGTTCCGCACAGCGAACAACTGAGATCGGTGGCGGGCCGTTTAAGAGGGGGATGCAAACGGTGTCCTTCTCTTCCCGCGTAAACGCGGAGGAACGAGCGTGCACGCCGTCTGCAGACGCCCGATGGAACGCGTTCGCCGGGCATCGATGTTTTGCTGGGAGAAGAAAATGGTGGACGGTGCAGGGATCGAACCTGCGACCTTTCCCGTGTGAAGGGAACGCACTACCGCTGTGCTAACCGTCCATCCCGCGCCGCGACCGTAGCCCGGCGCGTTCCGGAGCAGTCGGCGCTGGCGCCGTCGCTCCCGGAACGAGGGCCTTCTAGGGCCGGCCGCGCGGTGGCGTCAAGCTGCAGAACCGATGCGATCTTAGATCGCTGTCGAAGGGCGCACCGGTTCCGGCTGGAATTCCACCCCGCCCTCATTGGCCGCCGCCGGTGCCGCCGCCACCGCGGCGACGATCGTGCCTATGATGACGAAGCGCATCGAACGGGGTTTCCCTGGCCACGAGCGCCGCACGTGGCGCACGCCGAGCGGGCCGGTCTTCCAACGAGGAAGCGGCTCATGCGTTTCATCAGTCCGCATGTTCCGCGAAGGCCGAGCGGGCGTCGAGGTGGCCGAGCGCGCCGATTGGTGATTAAGACCCCGCCATGGCTCCTCTCGTCCGCTTCGCGCCGTCGCCCACCGGCTTCCTCCACATCGGCAATGCGCGCCCCGCGCTGCTGAACGCGCTCTTTGCCCGTGCGAACGGCGGGCGCTTCCTGCTGCGGCTCGACGACACCGACCGCGAACGCTCGACCGGGGCGTTCGCCGAGGCGATCGAAACGGACCTCGCCTGGCTCGGCATCGTGCCGGACCTGCGGGCCCGCCAGTCCGACCGGACGGCCGTGTACGACGAAGCGGGCGAAAGGCTGAAGGCGCTCGGCCGGCTCTATCCCTGCTACGAGACGCCGGAGGAGCTGGAGCGGCGGCGCAAGCGCCAGCTCGGCCGCGGCCTTCCCCCGATCTACGATCGCGCGGCGCTGGCGCTGACGGCCGACGAGCGGGCCGCCCTCGAAGCGGAAGGCCGCATCCCGCATTGGCGCTTCAAGCTCGAGCCGCGGGTCGTCGCCTGGGACGACCTCGTCCGCGGCACGGCGCACGTGGACTGCGCTTCGCTGTCCGATCCCGTGCTGGTGCGAGCGGACGGCAGTTATCTCTACACGCTGCCCTCGGTCGTCGACGATGCCGACATCGGCGTCAGCCACGTGATTCGCGGCGAGGACCACGTCACCAACACCGGCGTCCAGGTGCAGATCTTCGAAGCGCTGGGAGCTGCGCTTCCGGTCTTCGGTCACCACAACCTTCTGACGACGGCGGACGGAGAGGGACTCTCGAAGCGCCTCGGGCACCTGTCGCTGCGGTCCTTGCGCGAGGCGGGCTACGAGCCGGCGGCCGTCCGCTCCTTGGCGGTGCTCACCGGCTCGGCCGAGGCCGTCCGCGCCGTCGCGTCCATGGACGAGCTCGCCGGCCTCGTCGACCTCGCGCACATCTCGCGGGCGCCCGCCAAGTTCGATCCGCAGGAGCTCGACGGGCTCAACGCCCGCATCCTCCATGAGATGCCCTTCGCGGAGGCGGCGGAGC
>JAEUAC010000241.1 GCA_019695455.1 Methylorubrum extorquens
CGCCGCGCGGCGCCGGCGGGCCCCGGTCCGGCCCCGCCATCAGGGCCGGATCTGGCCCGCGCCGCGGACGCGGTACTTGAACGAGGTCAGCTGCTCGGTGCCGACCGGCCCGCGCGCATGCATGCGGCCGGTCGCGATGCCGATCTCGCCGCCGAAGCCGAACTCCCCGCCATCGGCGAACTGCGTCGAGGCGTTGTGGAGGACGATGGCGGAATCGACCTCGGCGAGGAAGCGCTCGGCCTCGGTCGGGTCGTCGGTCACGATGCAGTCGGTGTGGTGCGACCCCCAGCGCTCGACGTGGTCGAGCGCGTCGCCGAGGCCGTCGACGACCCGGCAGGCGATGATCGCGTCGAGGTATTCGGTCGCCCAATCCGCCTCGGCCGCCGGCCGGACGCGCGGGTCGGCCGCCTGCGCGGCTGCGTCGCCCCGGACCTCGCAGCCGGCGTCGAGCAGGTCTCGCACGAGCGGCCCGAGACGCGTGTCCGCGACCGCGCGGTCGACGAGAAGCGTCTCGGCGGCGCCGCAGATCCCGGTCCGCCGCATCTTGGCGTTCAGGACGATGCGCCGCGCCATGCCGAGCTCCGCGCCCGCCGCGACGTAGACGTGGCAGAGCCCGTCGAGATGCGCGAAGACCGGGACCCGGGCGTCGGCCTGCACCCGCTCGACCAGCGAGCGGCCGCCGCGCGGTACGATCACGTCGATGGCGCCGTCGAGGCCGGCCAGCATCAGGCCGACCGCCCCGCGGTCGCGCGTCGGCACGAGCTGGGCGGCGTCGGCCGGAAGTCCCGCCTCCGCGATCCCGCGGCGGAAGGCGTCGGCCAGCGCCGTGGCCGTGCGGAGCGTCTCCGATCCGGCCCGCAGGATGCAGGCGTTCCCGGCCATCAGGCAGAGCGCCGCCGCATCGACGGTGACGTTGGGCCGGCTCTCGAAGATGACGCCGACGACGCCGAGCGGGGTCGCGACGCGCTCGATGACGAGGCCGTTCGGCCGCTCGATCGTCGCGAGGAGCCGCCCCACGGGATCGGCCAGGGACGCGACGCCGTCGACGCCGGTCGCGATGCCCTCGATCCGGCCGGGATCGAGCATGAGGCGGTCCATGAAGGCCGCCGGCCGACCGGCCGCGCGCGCGTCCGCGAGGTCGAGCGCGTTCTGGGCGAGGATGCCGCGCGCGTCCTGCCGGATGCAGGCCGCGGCCGAGGCGAGCGCCCGCGCCTTCGCGGCGCCGGGCGTCAGGGCGAGGGCACGCGCCGTGGCGCGCGCCTGCGGGCCGATCCGCGCCATCAGGTCGGCGAGCGGCGGCAGCGCGGCATCCTGCACCGCCCTCGCCTCCATGCCCACGCTCGCGCTCATGACGTCGGTCTCCGAACGGGCGCCGCCTTACCACGACGGCCGGCCGGCGGCCATCGCGCGCGGCCCCTCAGGCGGCGACCTCGCCGGCGCCGCCGGCCGCGAGCGCCAGGTCGTCGCGGTGGATCATCTCCGTACGGCCCGAAAACCCCAGGATGCCGGCGATCTCGCGGCTCGGGCGGCCCGCGATCTGGCGGGCCAGCGACGCGTCCCAGGCGACGAGGCCGCGCCCGAGCACGGTCCCGGCCGCGTCCCGCACCACCACGGCGTCGCCGCGGGAGAACTCGCCTTCGACATGCGTCACGCCCACGGGCAGGAGGCTCGCGCCGCCGCGCAGCGCCCGGGCCGCGCCGGCATCGACGCGCAGGCCGCCCCGCGGCTCGAGCGCCCCCGCGATCCAGGTCTTGCGGGCCGTGGCGGGCGACGAGGAAGTCAGGAACCAGGTGCAGCGCGCCCCGTCCTGCACCCGCCGGAGCGGGTTCTTGTGGCGCCCGTCGGCGATCAGCATGTGCGTGCCGCCGGCGGTCGCGATCCGGGCCGCGTCCACCTTCGTCCGCATGCCGCCGCGCGACAGGAGCGAGGCCGCCTCCCCGGCCATGGCCTCGATGGCCGGCGTCACGGCGGGCACGATCGGGATGTGGGCGGCCGTGGGATCGAGCGCGGGCGGCGCCGTGTAGAGGCCGTCCACGTCCGAGAAGAGGATCAGGAGGTCCGCCCCCGTCATGGTGGCCACGCGGGCGGCGAGCCGGTCGTTGTCGCCGTAGCGGATCTCGCTCGTCGCGACCGTGTCGTTCTCGTTCACGACCGGCACGGCCCGCATCTCGAAGAGCCGGCCGATGGTCGCCCGGCCGTTCAGGTAGCGGCGGCGCTCCTCCGTGTCGGAGAGCGTGAGGAGGATCTGGCCGGCCGTGATGCCGTGGTGGGCGAGCACCTCGGCCCAGGTCCGGGCGAGCGCGATCTGGCCCACGGCCGCGGCCGCCTGGCTGTCCTCCAGCCGCAGGGCGCCGGCGCCGAGGCCCAGCACGCTGCGCCCGAGCGCGATCGCGCCCGAGGAGACCACGAGCACGTCGGCGCCGCGGCCATGCAGGTCGGCCAGGTCCTCGGCGAGGGCCGCCAGCCAGGCATGGTTCAGCCGGCCCTTGTGGCGGTCGACGAGCAGCGCCGATCCGACCTTGACGACGACGCGCCGGAACTGGCCGAGGGAGGGTGTCATGCGAGGGCGGGCCGGATGTCGGTCGGGGCGAGGTCGCCGCCCTTGTACAGGAGCGGGCGATCCAGCCTCAACCGGCTTGGGGACACCCGCCGGCGTCCCTCGGTCGTGCCGGCACGGCCGCCTCAGTCCAGGGAGGGGCGCCAGGCGTCCTGCGGCTCGGCCATGGCCTCCTCGCGGCGGGATTCGCGGATCGTGTCCGCCAGCCGGTTCAGGGCCTCCGGCATGCCGAAGCCGGACGCGGAGGACAGGAGGAGAGGCGTCTGCCCGCACGCCTCCGCGAGCGCGGCGAGCTGCCGGTCGCGGGTCTCCTCGTCCAGCGCGTCGGCCTTCGAGAGCGCCACGATCTCCGTCTTGTCCTCGAGGCCCGCCCCGTAGGCGTCGAGCTCGCCGCGCACCACCCGGTAGGCCTCGCCCGCGTCGCCGTACGAGCCGTCGACGAGGTGGAGGAGCACGCGGCAGCGCTCCACGTGGCCGAGGAAGCGGTCGCCGAGGCCCGCCCCCTCGTGCGCGCCCTCGATCAGGCCCGGGATGTCCGCCAGCACGAACTCGCGCGTGCCGACCCGGACGACGCCGAGGCCCGGATGGAGGGTGGTGAACGGGTAGTCGGCGATCTTCGGCTTGGCCGACGTGACGGTCGCCAGGAAGGTCGACTTGCCGGCGTTCGGCAGCCCGACGAGGCCCGCATCCGCGATCAGCTTGAGGCGCAGCCGGATCCAGCGCTCCCTGCCCTCGAGGCCGGGATTGGCGTGGCGCGGCGCGCGGTTCGTCGAGGTCTTGAAATGGGCGTTGCCGAAGCCGCCGTTGCCGCCCTTCATCAGGAGCACGCGCTGGCCGACGGCGGAGATGTCGGCGATCAGCGTCTCGCCGTCCTCGTCCAGCACCTCCGTGCCGGCCGGCACCTTCAGGACCACGTCGTCGCCCTTCGCGCCCGCCCGGTTCTGCCCCATGCCGTGCTGGCCCTTCTGGGCCTTGAAGTGCACCTGGTAGCGGTAGTCGATCAGCGTGTTCAGGCCGTCGACGCCCTCGACCCAGACGTCGCCGCCCTTGCCGCCGTCGCCGCCGTTCGGGCCGCCGAACTCGATGAACTTCTCGCGCCGGAACGCGACGATGCCGTTGCCGCCGTCACCGGACCGGATGTAGATCTTGGCTTCGTCCAGGAATTTCATGATCTCACTGCGGCTGGCGCATCTGCCTGCGCTGGCTCTCGGCGGCGGCCTTGTAGTCGTAGGCGGGAAAGAACTCGGTCCGGTAGGGTCCCCAGGCGGTCTGCTCGAGCACCCGGTTCACCTCGCGCAGGCGCTCGGGGGGAAGGCGGAGCGTCACGATCTGGCCGATGCCCATCACGACGTACCAGGATTCCACCTCGACGCCGTCCGGCGGGAACTTCTCGTAATAGCCGTTCCTGCGGAGCTGCTCGTTGATCTCGTCCAGGGTCTTAGACTGATCGTGCTTCAGGAACACGGTCAGCAGCATGGTGCCCGGCCGGGCCGCCGGCGCGGCCGGCTGGGGCGTCGCCGTCTGCGCCATGGCTGCCCCGCCGAGCAGCGTGCCCGCGAGCGCCGCGAGCGCCAGTCCGATGCGTCCCGTCATGCCGTGTCCTCACCGCGCGATGTGGCGACCCGCGCCGCTTAGCACGGCGCGGGTCGCGAGGTCAGTGGAGGGCGGCCGCCTGGATGGGCGTCTCGCCCTGCCCGGCGACGTAGCCGGTGCGGCCCCAGGCCTTGAAGCTCTCCCACTTGCGGCGATCCAGCCGGAAGTGGTCGACGGGCAGGAGGCCGCCGCGGGCCGGAAAGACCTGCAGGCCGGAGCCCGTCTGGCCGAAGCCGCACTTCTCGAGCACCCGCCGCGAATCCGGGTTGATGACCCGGGCGGAGGCCGAGAGCTCCGTGCCCCCCGAATAGGCGAAGAACGCGTCGATCAGCGCCCGCGCGGCCTCGGTGGCGAACCCGTTGCCCCAGTGGTCCGCCCCGATCCAGAAGCCGAGCTCCGCACCGCCCTCCTGCCGGCTCGGGAAGATCGACACGGTCCCGATCACCTGTCCGGGCCGCGCGCGCGGCGTGACGACGAGGGTCAGCCTCTCGCCCTCCATGTTCCGGCGCCGCGCCTCCATGACGAAGGCCCGGCCGTGCTCGGACGTGTAGGGATGCGGGATGGACGACGTCATCTCGGCTACGGCTTTCACGCCGGCCTGACGGGTGATGTCGGCGACGTCCGCCTGGCGCGGCCAGCGCAGCCAGAGGCGGCGCGTCTCGAGCCGGAACACGTCATCGCGCGTGAGGTCGGGGAACATGCCTGTCTCCGATCGGCCCTCCCCGCCCGGCGGGGAGGACTTGAACGACGAAGGGGAGGTGGTGTCCCACCTCCCCTTCGGATCGGAGCCCGGCCGCGAGGGCCGGTCTGAGCTCTGAACCGCCGGGTCCGTGGGACACCGGCGGGGGGCTCTTCGTCGAAGCCGCTCGCCGGTTACTCGGCCGCCTGGAGGGCGGCGTCGGTGGTCGTCTGGTCGTTCGCTACGACCGACACGAAGGCGCGACCGGCCCGCGTGAGGAATCGGACTCGGCCTTCCGTCTTGGCGAAGATCGTATGGTCCTTGCCCATGCCGACGTTCTGGCCGGGGTGCCACTTGGTGCCGCGCTGACGGATGATGATGTTGCCGGGGATGACCTGCTCGTCGCCGAACTTCTTGACGCCGAGGCGACGGCCGTCGGAATCGCGGCCGTTGCGGGAGGAGCCGCCTGCTTTTTTGTGTGCCATGACGCTTGTGTCCTGAATGCGGGCCTGAACTTACGCCTCGGCAGCCGTGTCGGCTGCGGGCGCGGCGGGCTTGGACGCACGGACGGGCTTGGGAGCCTTGGCCGGGGCGTCGAGGGTCGAACCGTTCAGCGTGAAGGCGCCGATGCGGACGACCGTGTAATCCTGGCGATGCCCGCGCTTGCGACGCGAGTTCTGCCGACGGCGCTTCTTGAACGCGATGACCTTGTCGCCGCGCACGTGCTCGACGATCTCGCCCGCGATGGTCGCGCCGGCGACGCCGGGCAGGCCGATCTCGATGCCGCCCGCATGGGACAGCGTGAGGATCTGGTCGAACGTCACGGCCGATCCGGCCTCGGCGTCGATCTTGGGCAGGGTCACGACATCGTCGTGGGCGACGCGGAACTGCTTTCCGCCGGTCTTGATCACTGCGAACATCGTTGTCTCCGTGTTCGTGCCGCGGCTCCGCGAACGATCTCGCGTGTCGGGCTTCTGCAGCTTCGGGGATGCTCCGGGGCCAGCCCCGGAACGGCGAACGCACACGGCACGGATGCCGGCATACGAAGGAAGCCCGATAGGCGGAGCTCCGCCCGATTGTCAAGCTCGAACGGTGCCTCGGGCCGGGCCCGGGCCTCGGCTCAGTCGAACGCGACCTCGATGTGGCGCTCGGTCTGGGAGATCACGTGGCAGCCGCGGATGAAGCGGTCGGCGTCGATGACGAGCTCGAACTTGGCCGGCAGCCCGGCGGACGCGATCACGTCGAGCCCGGCCTCGCGGTCGGAGAGGCTGCGGACCGTGCAGTCGATCGACGAGCGCCGGTCGTTGAAGGAGATGCGCCCGGCCTTCAGCACGCGCCGGCGCACCGTCGCCTTCTCGAGCTCGGGCTGCTCCCAGGCGAGCACGCGGTTGCGCCCCGCCTGCTTGGCGCCCTGCAGGACGCCGTCGGCGCGGTCCAGGAGCGGCTCGACGCCGCCCATCGCGCGCTCGAGCGACGCGACGCCGAAGCTCGCCGTCACGGGGAAGGACCGCCCGCCCGCCTGGAACGGCAGGGCCGCGATCGCGGCCCGCAGCTTCTCGGCGACCGCGATCGCGTGCTTGCGCGGCGTGTGCGGCAGGATGACGGTGAACTCCTCGCCGCCCACGCGCCCGATCAGGTCCGTGGTCCGCAGCACCTCGCGGCAGGCGGCGACGACGTCGGCGAGGACCCGGTCGCCCGCCGCGTGGCCGTAGGTGTCGTTGACGGCCTTGAAGTGGTCGAGGTCGAACGCGATGGCGGTGAGGTCGTGCTGGTGCCGCAGCGCGAGCGACACCGCCTTGGCGGCCTCCTCCCGGAACCCCTTGCGGGTGAGCGCGCCCGTGAGGCCGTCGAGAAGCGCGAGCCGGCGCAGCTCGAGCGCGTCGATCGTGATGGCCGCGAAATCCTGGAGGGCGGCGATGTCCTCGGGCGTCACGGTCCGGGGGCGCGTGTCCATGGCGCACAGCGTGCCGATCGCCCACCGGTCCGGCGTCACGAGCGGGACGCCGGCATAGAAGCGGATGCCGGACGCGCCCGCGACGCAGGCCTGGCCGGCGAACCGGGGATCCTCCAGCGCGTCGGGAACGACGAGGGGCTCCGCGGACCGGATCGCGATGTCGCAGAACGCCCCCTCGCGCGGGATCTCGGCCGAGGCCGGGCCCTGCTGCGACTTGAACCACAGCCGGTGCGCGTCGAGGAAGGTCACCGTCGCGATCGGCACGTCCAGCACGCGGGCGACGAGGCGCGTGATCCTGTCGAACGTCTGCTCCGACGACGTGTCGAGGATGTCGTAGCGTTCCAGCGCCTGGAGGCGCTGGCGCTCGTCGCTGGGCAGGTCTGCCATGGGGCCAACGTTCGCGGGACTTCGTGGACCGACTATCCCGCATCGCGTTTAACGATCGGACAACGCGACGGCCGCGGGGCGGCGGCCGCGCGGCACGGGAGAACGAGGATCGGCTCCGGTCCGGTCTTCCAGGCCGGCGAGACTCGTCCCATATTCGCGGCATGGCCAAAGCCCCGACATCATCCGCCGGCACGGCGCCGAAGGGGGAGCGCGCCCGCAAGACCCCCAGGAGCACCAAGCCCGACCTGAAGCCGCTCGACGAGCACCTCGCGGCGCTCCTCAACCCCGGCATCAACCGCGGCGGCATCCGGGGCGACGCCTATCCGGAGCGCCCGGAGGAGGCCGCGCGGCCCCGGCGGGCGCTCCGGATAGGCG
>JAEUAC010000089.1 GCA_019695455.1 Methylorubrum extorquens
GTCTCGGCCCGCAGCAGCGCGGCGATGCGGCGGCGCGTCGTCTCGATGCCGAACGGGACGATCTCCACCGGCAGCGGAAAGCGGCCGAGCCGCTCGACCCGCTTCGACACGTCCGCGATCACGATCATCCGGGCCGAGGCCGACGCGACCAGCTTCTCCCGCAGCAGCGCGCCGCCGCCGCCCTTGACCAGCTGGAGCGCGGGATCGATCTCGTCCGCGCCGTCGATCGTCAGGTCGAGCTCGGGCTGCTCCTCGAGCGTGGCGAGGCGGATGCCCAGCTCCGCCGCCTGGCGGCGCGTCGCCTCGGAGGTCGGCACGCCGAGGATGTCGAGCCCGCGGCGTCCCAGCGCCTCCACGAAGAGGGCCGCCGTCGAGCCGGTGCCGAGCCCGACCCGCATGCCGCTCTCGACGAGCGAGGCCGCCGCCTCCGCCGCATCCCGCTTGCCGTCGCGGGCCGCGACGGTCACGGCCTGACCTGCGCGGGCTGGGCCCCGGCGGCGCCGGACGGAGACGTGCACACGACGCGCTCCTCGGCCACGTAGCAGACGCTCATCTCGCCCGTGCGGGCATTGACGCGGAACACGCCGCCCTCGCGCTCGTGACGCGAGGCCACGACGCCGTATTCGCCGGCCGCGAGCGGGCCCGCCCCCTCGCCGGCCGCGAAGCAGACCGTGAGCCCGACGCCGCCCTCGGAGAGACCGTACTGGCAGGCCGACACCTCGCCCGTGACCCTGTCCACGCGATAGATGCGGTTCAGGTCGGTCTGCGGCGCGGACACGAAGTCGAACGGCGCCGCGTGGACGGCCGCGCCCCACGCCATGCAGATCGTCGCCAGGGCCGCTCGCCCACGCAACCGAGCCATCATCGTCTCCGGTCGAATCGTCGGAACCATACCACGCGCTTGCGGACCGTGTTTCCGGCCGCTAGCCCCGGCGCATGACCGCACCGCCCATCGTCGTCTTCGATCTCGACGGAACCCTCGCCGACACCGCCCCGGACCTGATCGGCACGCTGAACGCCCTCATGGCCCGCGAGGGCCTGCCGGCCGTGCCGCTGGACGCGGCGCGCGACATGATCGGTGCCGGCGCCCGGGCGCTGGTCGAGCGCGGCTTCGAGGCGGGCGGCCGGGAGCTGACGCCGGCCCGGTCGGACGCGCTCTTCCGCGACTTCCTGGCCCATTACGCCGAGAACCTGTGCGTCGCCTCGCGCCTGTTCGACAACCTGGTCCCGGCGCTCGACGCCCTGGAGACGGACGGCTTCAGGCTCGCCGTGTGCACCAACAAGGTGGAGAGCCACTCGGTCCGGCTGATTGAGGCGCTAGGGCTCGGCGGCCGCTTCGCCGCGATCTGCGGGCGCGACACCTTCGCGTGGTCGAAGCCGGATGCCCGGCACCTGCTGCTGACGATCGAGGCGGCGGGCGGCGATCCGGCCCGCGCCGTGATGATCGGGGATTCGCGCACGGACATCGACACGGCCAAGGCCGCGGGCGTGCCGGTGGTCGCGGTGACGTTCGGCTACACGGACGTCCCCGTCCGGGACCTGTCGCCGGACGTCGTGATCGACGATTTCGCGCAGCTGGTGGCGGCCGTCGGGGAGTGCCGGGCGCGGTGGGGCCGGAATGGTGGGCGCGACAGGGATTGAACCTGTGACCCTTCGCGTGTGAAGCGAATGCTCTCCCGCTGAGCTACGCGCCCGACCCTGCGCGGCCGGGCCGGCAGGACGGCGCTTCCTAGGGGCGCCGGCGCGGCCGGTCAACCCTGGTCACGCCTCGTTCATCACCCCTCGTGACGCGGCCTTAAAGGTGGCTGCGGCATGGTGCGACAACGGCGGTTTGTGGGCAACTCCGCGACTCACTGGCGCCGGAAATCGGGCTGTGCCTTTTCGCTGTTCGGTATCGCGTTGTGTCAGGAGTCTCCATGCGTCGTGTGCTCGCCCTTCTCGGGTCCCTGTCGGTCGCCGCCTGTCTGGCCGGCCCCGCCACCGCCTATCAGTTCGATCCGTTCACCCGCGAGCCGGTCGGGCCCGCGCAGGGCTTCGCGCCCCAGGCGAGCGCGATCCCGCGCGAGCTCGTGTCCTTCTCGGAGCGCTTCGCGCCGGGCACCATCGTCATCTCGACGTCCGAGCGCCGCCTCTATCTCGTGCAGCCCGGCGGCACCGCCATCCGCTACGGCATCGGCGTCGGTCGCCCCGGCTTCACCTGGGCGGGCGAGAAGCGCATCACCATGAAGCGCGAATGGCCGTCCTGGACGCCGCCCCGCGAGATGCTGAAGCGCCGCCCCGACCTGCCCCGCCACATGCGCGGCGGCATCGACAACCCGCTCGGCGCGCGCGCCCTCTATCTCGGCTCGACGCTCTACCGCATCCACGGCTCGAACGAGCCGGACACGATCGGCCAGGCCGTGTCGTCGGGCTGCTTCCGCATGGTCAACGAGGACGTGGAAGACCTCTACGAGCGCGTCCGCGTCGGCGCCCGCGTGGTGGTCCTGCGCTGACGCGCCCCGACGGGCGGGCTCCGGCCCGCCCGTCCTACCGGATGGACGGCACGTCGCGGTCGAGCCCGGCCGCGGCGAGCCGCGCCTCGTAATCCGCCATGGCGGTCGCCTGACGCGCGCCGATGTCGCGCAGGAACACCCAGGAATAGATGCCGGTCGCATGGCCGTCGTCGAAGGTCAGGCGGACCGCGTAGTTGCCGACCGGATCGATCGCCACGATCCGCACCCGGCGCTTGCCGGCCAGGAGCTTGCGCTGGCCCGGCCCGTGGCCCTGCACCTCGGCCGACGGGCTCTCGACGCGCAGCAACTCGGCCGCGATCTCGTGCCGCGAACCGTCGGCGAAGGCGACGGTCAGGCTGCCCTTGTCGGCGGCCAGGCGGATCTCGATGGGCCAATCGTCGTCCATGCGGCTCTCCGCCCGCGTTTGACCCGGGCGCATCCGCTCCTACATTAGGGATCCATCCCTCGCGAGAGCGTTCTGCCCTCCATGATCCTTGCGCCGGCGCCCCAGCCCGCCAGCCCGGCCCGCGACCTGACCGATCCGTTCGGCCGTCGCGTGAGCTACCTGCGCGTCTCCGTGACCGACAGGTGCGACTTCCGCTGCGTTTACTGCATGGCGGAGGAGATGACCTTCCTGCCCAAGCGCGACCTGCTCACGCTGGAGGAGCTGGACCGCGTCTGCTCGGCCTTCGTCCGCAAGGGCGTGAAGAAGCTGCGCATCACGGGCGGCGAGCCGCTCGTGCGCCGCGACGTGATGAGCCTGTTCCGGGCGCTGGGCCGCCATCTCGACGCCGGCGACCTCGAAGAGCTCACGCTCACCACGAACGGCACGCTCCTCACCCGCTACGCGGACGAACTGGCCGCCTGCGGGGTCCGCCGCATCAACGTCTCGCTCGATTCGCTCGATCCCGACCGGTTCCGCCGCATCACCCGTCGCGGCGACCTCGCCCAGGTCATGCGCGGCATCGAGGCGGCCCGCCGGGCGGGGCTGCACGTGAAGATCAACGCGGTCGCCCTGAAGGGCGTCAACGACGACGAGATCGTGCCCATGGCCGAGTGGGCGCACGGGCTCGGCATGGACCTCACCTTCATCGAGGTCATGCCCATGGGCGACATCGAGCCCGAGCGGATCGACCAGTACATGCCGCTGACGGCCGTGCGCGACCGGCTGGCCGAGCGGTTCGCGCTCACGCCCCTCCCCGACCGGACCGGCGGGCCGGCCCGCTACGTGCGGGCGGAGGAGACCGGCGGCCGCATCGGCTTCATCACGCCGATGACCCACAATTTCTGCGAGTCCTGCAATCGCGTGCGGCTCACTTGCACGGGCCAGCTCTATCTCTGCCTCGGGCAGGAGGATTCGGCCGACCTGCGCGCCGCCATGCGGGGCTCGGAGGACGACGAGCGGCTCGAGGCCGCCATCGACGAGGCGATCTCCCGCAAGCCGAAGGGCCACGATTTCCTGATCGAGCGGAAGGCCGGCCCCGCGGTGCCGCGTCACATGAGCGTCACGGGCGGCTGAGACCCCGGACGAGAGACCGAGGTCGGGTCGACCGAAACCCGACGTCTTGCGTGGTCGCGACCGCAGGGGAGAGGGGCCGGCCGCCGACCCGGCGCATGCTCCGGGGCATGGTCCCCTCGGTGGTGCCGATCGTCCTCGTCCTCGGCACGGTCGTCAGGAAGGCTCGCCACGCCGACCGAGGCGGGCGCCATCGGCGCATCGCGATCGCCGCCCGGCACGGCCGCCCGATCTGGCAGGAGACGGGATCGCCGATGCGGATCACCGCCACGGTGGTCGTCATCCTGATCGGCTCGACCCGCTTCCCGCCGGTCTTCGCGGACGGGGACGGCGGCCGCCGGATCGAGCCTCTCCTGGCGCAGCGGCCCGGCGATCGGCGACGTCGCGGCGACGGGCCGCCGGCGTTCGGCTTCGGCGCTCCTCCGAAGATCCAATAGACCGGGGCGCCCGACCGCGCGCATCGTCCGCGGTGGGTGAGGCCCTTTCGTCCGCTTGTCTTGCCCCGCCGGCTGCTCTAACGCGCCGGAAGGTCGCCGATCGAGAGCGCGGGCGCGGGGCTGGGGGAAACATGGGCGGGGCATTGCGGCTGAGCCGCGGCATCGACGCGTTCAACGAGGCCATCGGCAAGGTCGCGGCGTGGGCGATCCTGGTCGCCGTCCTGGTCTCGGCCATCAACGCCATCGTCCGCAAGGTGTTCGGCATCTCGTCGAACGCCTGGCTCGAGCTGCAATGGTACCTGTTCGGCGTCACGTTCATGTTCTGCGCGCCGTGGACGCTCGCCATGAACGAGCACATCCGCATCGACATCCTGTCGTCGAAGCTGAAGCCGATGACGCGCAACATCGTCGAGATGGTCGGCCACTTCCTCTTCCTGCTGCCGTTCGCCCTCGTCCTCACCTATCTGTCCTGGCCCTTCTTCTACGGCTCCTACGTCAGCGGCGAGATGTCGAGCAGCGCCGGCGGCCTCGTGATCTGGCCGGCGAAGCTCCTCATCCTGGTCGGGTTCGCGCTGCTGCTGCTGCAATGGGTCAGCGAGGTCATCAAGCGCATCGCCGTCATGACGGGCACGATCCCCGATCCGTATTTCGCGACCGAGAAGACGGCCGCCGAGCTCGAGGCCGAGAGGCTGCTCGCGCTCGCGGCCGAGACCGTACCGGGGGCGTCGCCTCCGGCCGCCAAGTCCTGATCCGGCGATAAGGGTTCGCACAGTGGCTGAATTCATCGCCCACAACCTCGCGCCGATCATGTTCGCGGCCTTGGTCGTGTTCCTGCTGCTCGGCTACCCGGTCGCCTTCGCGTTGGCCGCCAACGGGCTCCTGTTCTTCCTGCTGGCCGTGGAGCTCGCGCCCTACGCGCCGTCCACGATCACGCTGTCCTGGCCGTTCATCCAGGCCCTGCCGGACCGCGTCTTCCAGGTCATGTCGAACGAGGTGCTGCTCGCGGTCCCGTTCTTCACCTTCATGGGGCTGATCCTCGAACGGTCCGGCATGGCCGAGGACCTGCTCGACACGATCGGCCAGCTCTTCGGGACCATCCGGGGCGGCCTCGCCTACGCGGTCATCTTCGTCGGCGCGCTGCTCGCCGCGACGACGGGCGTGGTCGCGGCCTCCGTCATCTCGATGGGCCTCATCTCGCTGCCCATCATGCTGCGCTACGGCTACGACCGGCGACTCGCCTCGGGCGTGATCGCGGCGTCGGGCACGCTCGCGCAGATCATCCCGCCCTCGCTCGTCCTCATCGTCATGGCCGACCAGCTCGGCCGCTCCGTGGGCGACATGTACGAGGGCGCGTTCCTGCCCGGCCTCATCCTGGCCGGCCTCTACGCGCTCTACGTGTTCCTCATGGCGACCTTCTACCCGAAATCGGCGCCCGGCCTGCCGGTCGACGCGATCGGCTACCGGGAGCCGACCGGCGCGCGCGGCGTGTGGCAGCTCGGCGTGCTGGTGCTGTTCTCGGCGCTCGTCGGCTACTACGTCATGACCCAGACGACCGTGAAGGCGGGCGCCGACTTCGTCATCCTGACGATCTGCGTGTCGACGGTGGTCGCGCTGATCTGCGCCGTCATGCACCGCTTCCTCGGACCGGGCCGGATCGTGGCCTCGGCGGTCCTGACGATCGCCCTGATCGCGCTCTACCTCGCCTGGGACCGGGTCGCGCCCGGCTGGTTCGCGACCGGGCTCCTGGTCGAGCTCGCGGCGGCGGCGGCGCTCTACGCCCTGGTCGTCGGGCTGGTCGAGCGCATGACGGGGCTGCGGCTCATGTCGAAGATGGCGACGCAGGTCACCTTCGTCATGGTGCCGCCGCTCCTGCTCATCTTCCTCGTGCTCGGCACGATCTTCGTCGGCGTCGCGACGCCCACCGAGGGCGGCGCCATGGGGGCGCTCGGCTCCATCATCCTGGCGGCGGCCAAGCGCCGGCTCGACCGCAACCCGGCGCGGTTCAACGCGACCCTGGTGCGCCAGGCCGTCGAGGCGACCGCGAAGCTCTCCGCCTTCGTGATCTTCATCCTGCTCGGCGCCCGCGTGTTCTCGCTCACGTTCTACGGCGTGAACGGCCACATCTGGGTCGAGCACCTGCTCACGTCGCTGCCCGGCGGCCAGATCGGCTTCCTGGTCTTCGTCAACCTGCTCGTCTTCGTGCTGGCCTTCTTCCTCGACTATTTCGAGCTGGCCTTCATCATCATCCCGCTGCTCGGGCCGGCGGCGGACAAGCTCGGCATCGATCTCGTCTGGTTCGGCGTCATGCTGGCCGTGAACATGCAGACGTCGTTCATGCATCCGCCCTTCGGCTTCGCGCTGTTCTTCCTGCGCTCGGTCGCTCCGAAGATCCCGTACCTGGACCGGATCACGGGCAAGCAGATGCAGCCGGTCACCACGGGCCAGATCTACTTGGGCGCGATCCCCTTCGTCGTCATCCAGCTCATCATGGTGGCGATCGTGATCCTCTATCCGCCGATCGTCATGCACTACAAGAAGTCGGCGACCGTCGTGGATCCGGCGGCCGTGCAGCGCAGCCTCGACAACCTGTCCGTCCCGGGGCTGGACGGCATCGGGGGTCTCGGCGGGCCGCCGGCCATCGATTTCGGCGCGCCGCCGAAGATCGAGTGATTCACGACAACGTGAACTCCGCCTTGATCCGGCCTCCGGAGCGGGCGATACGCAGATCGTGAACCGCCTGCTCGTCCTCGTCGCGTCGCTCCTCATCGGGCTCCTCCCGGCGCGTGCCGAGGAGAGCCTCCGCATCGCGACGGAGGGCGCCTACCCGCCCTTCAACTACGTCGAGAACAACGAGCCGGCGGGCTTCGAGGTGGACCTCGCGCGCGCGCTCTGCGCCGCCATGACGGTCTCCTGCACGATCGTCCTGCAGGATTGGGACGGCATGCGGGCCGGCCTGAAGGAGCGGCGCTACGACGCCATCATGTCCTCCGTCGAGATCACGGAGGAACGGCGGACGCGGGTCGCCTTCTCGCGCCACTACTACCGCATCCCGGGCGCGGTCGTCGGCCTCAAGGGGGACACGACGTCGCCCGGCACGTTCCCGGACATCAAGGGCGACCGCGTCGGCATCGTCGCGGACAGCGAGTTCGCCGACGATCTCGCCAAGACCTACCCGGACGCCCTCCCCCGACCGTTCGCGAAGCTGGAGGAGGCGCAGCTCGACCTGCTGACCGGCCGGCTCGACTACGTCATGGGCGACAAGCTCGCGCTGTCGAAGTTCCTGGGATCCCGCGAGGGGCAGGCCTGCTGCCGCCTCGTCGCCGACGTGCCTCTCGTGCGCAACGAGGGCATCGGGATCGTCTTCCGCAAGGCCGACACGGCGCTGCGCGACCGGTTCGACCGGGCGATCGAGACCGTGATCGCGGACGGCACCTACGACCGCATCCGCGCCAAGTACGTTCCGTTCGACATCAAGTGAGCGGGTTTGCCCCGCCGGCCCGCGCCCGGTAAGCCCGGCGCAAAGGGAGAGACGTGCATGGCGAAGGTGGCGTTCATCGGTCTGGGCGTGATGGGTTACCCCATGGCGCGGCATCTCAAGACCAAGGGGCACGAGGTCACGGTCTACAACCGCTCGGGCGCGAAGGCGGAGAAGTGGGCCTCCGAGAACGGCGGCCGCGCCGTCGCGACGCCCGCCGAGGCGGCCCGCAGCCAGGAGATCGTGTTCTGCTGCGTCGGCAACGACGACGACCTGCGCTCGGTCACGACCGCGCCCGGCGGCGCCTTCGAGGGCATGGAGAAGGGCGCCGTCTTCGTCGACCACACGACCGCCTCCGCGGCCGTCGCGCGCGAACTCGCCGAGGCCGCGAAGGCCGGCGGCTTCGGCTTCGTCGACGCTCCCGTCTCGGGCGGCCAGGCGGGCGCGGAGAACGGCGTGCTCACCGTCATGTGCGGCGGCGACGCGGCCGTGTACGGCACCGTCGAGCCCGTCATCATGAGCTACGCCCGTGCCTCGCGGCTGCTCGGCCCCGTCGGCTCCGGCCAGCTCGCCAAGATGATGAACCAGATCTGCATCGCGGGCCTCGTCCAGGGCCTCGCCGAGGCGGTGCAGTTCGGCCAGAAGGCCGGCCTCGACGTGTCCGCCGTGCTCGACGTCATCTCGAAGGGCGCCGCCGGCTCCTGGCAGATGGAGAACCGCGGCAAGACCATGGTCGAGGGCAAGTACGATTTCGGCTTCGCGACCGACTGGATGCGCAAGGACCTCGCGATCTGCCTCGACGAGGCGCGCCGCAACGGCTCGCTCCTGCCCGTGACGGCGCTCGTCGACTCCTTCTACGGCGAGGTGCAGCGCATGGGCGGCGGCCGTTGGGATACGTCGAGCCTCCTCGCCCGCCTCACGCGCTGACGCCGCCGCGTCGGCCGGGCGTCACCCGACCAGCGCCGCGACCTCGGCCCGGAGCACCGGCAGCAGTTCGGCCTCGAACCAGGGATGGCGCTTCAGCCATCCCGAATTGCGCCAGGACGGGTGCGGCAGCGGCAGGATGCGCGGCCGCCGCTCGGCCGCGAGGATCGCCCGGAAGTCCCGGACCGTGTCCGTGAGCGTCCCCGGCCGGCGGCCGAGATGCCAGGCCTGGGCGTAGAGGCCGATCACCAGGACAAGTTCGATCGCCGGCAGGGCCGCGAGCACCGGCTCGCGCCAGGCGGGCGCGCATTCCGGCCGCGGCGGCAGGTCCCCGCCGGCCGCGTCGTGGCCCGGGAAGCAATGGCCCATGGGCACGATGGCGACCCGGGCCGGGTCGTAGAACCGCGCCTCGTCGAGCCCGAGCCAGTCCCGGAGGCGAAGGCCGGACGGGTCCTGGAACGGGATGCCGCTCCGGTGGGCGCGGGCGCCCGGCGCCTGGCTCGCGATCAGGAGCCGCGCGGCCGCCGAACCCTGCACGATCGGGAGGGGCTCGTGCGGCAGGGCCGGGAGGCGGGCCGGCGCGTCGCGGCACAGGCGGCAGGCGCGCAGGCGCGCCGCGACCTCCTCGAAGGCGCTCAGGCCCGCGCGCTCGGGCGGGCGGCGAGCGCGTCGCGCCAGCGCTGCACCTGCCGGCACTCGGGCGGAATCGCGAGCTTCGCCGGCTTCATGAAGTCGAGCCCGACCAGCCCCGTGATGTCGGCCACCGTGAACGTGTCGCCGCAGATGAAGTCGCGGCCCTCCAGCTCGCGGTCGAGCAGGCGCAGGAAGGCCGCGACTCGCTCCCTGTTCGCCTCGCCCCAGGCCGGAACCTGCGGCACCTCCATGGCCCGCATGGCGGGGTGGAGATGGCGGAACACGGCCGCGACCTGCGCCAGCAGCCCGAACTCGAGCCGACGCTGCCACATCTCCACGAGAGCGCGCGAGAAGGCGTCGGTGCCGAAGAGCGGCGGCTCCGGGTGCAGGGCGTCGATGTAGCGGCAGATCGCGATCGTCTCCGTGAGCACGAAGCCGTCGTCGAG
>JAEUAC010000206.1 GCA_019695455.1 Methylorubrum extorquens
GCGCCGCCTGCTGGCAGCTCGCCCGGCGGGGGCGGCGGGTGCTCGGGCTCGAGCGCTACGACATCCCGCACGCCATGGGCTCGTCGCACGGCGTCAGCCGCATCATCCGGCTGCCCTATTACGAGGATCCGGCCTACGTGCCGCTGCTGCGCCGGGCCTACGAACTCTGGCGGGAGATCGAGGCGGCGAGTGGCGAGACGCTGCTCGTCACCACGGGGTCGATCGATGCCTCGCCGGAGGACGATCCACTGTTCCAGGGCGCGCGGCACTCGGCCGAGCTGCACGCGCTGCCGCACGAGATCCTGACCGGGGCGGACGTGAACGCCCGCTTCCCGGGCTATCGCCTGCCGGCCTCGCACCGGGCCGTGTTCCAGGCCGAGGGCGGGCTCTTGGCGAGCGAGCGCTGCATCGTCGCCCATGTGCGGGCCGCCCAGGCGGAGGGGGCGGAGATCCACGCCCGCGAGCGCGTGCTTGGCTGGGAGGCGCGCCCGGGCGGCGACGGCGTCGTCGTCACGACCGATCGCGGCCGCTACGAGGCCGAGCGGCTGGTGCTGGCGGCGGGCGCCTGGATGGGCGAGCTCGCGCCCTCGCTCGCCCCGGTCGCCGTGCCGGAGCGGCAGGTGCTGGCCTGGCTGCAGCCGCGCGAGCCCGCCCTCTTCGAGCCGGAGCGCTTCCCGGTCTTCAACCTGCAGGTGGAGGAGGGTCGCTATTACGGCTTCCCCGTCTACGAGGTGCCGGGCTTCAAGTTCGGCCGCTACCACCATCGCGGCGAGACGGGCACGCCCGAGGCGCTGCGCCGCGAGCCGGACGCGGCCGACGAGGCGCTGCTGCGGGCCTTCGGCGAGCGCTACTTCCCGGCGGGCAGCGGTCCCACGATGGGGCTGCGCTCCTGCCTCTTCACCAACACGCCGGACGAGCACTTCATCCTCGACCGGCACCCCGCGCACGAGCAGGTCGTCCTCGCCTCGCCCTGCTCGGGGCACGGCTACAAGTTCTGCAGCGTGGTCGGCGAGATCGTGGCCGACCTCGCGACCGGCGACGGCACGACGCGCCACGCCATCGGCTTCCTCGGGGCGACCCGGCCGGCGCTCGCGGCGTAGCGTCGCTGCCGGGGACAATGAGGGGGCGGGTCGCCCGGCCCGGTCGACGGCCCGGCCGGCCCCGCGTAGGCTGGCGCATGATTTGGGCGTCGCGCACCTTCACCCGGGACGGCTGGTTCCACGTCCAGGACCAGTTCGAGGCCGCCTACGACGAGGCCGGCGAGCCGGTCGACTGGATGCTGTGCCGGGTCGAGGCGCCCGCCCGCACGACGATCTTCGTCGGCCTGCCGGACGCGGCCATGCTGGAGGCCTACGAGGGGTTCCGCGCCTGCCCGCAGCCGGGCGGCATGGTCCGCCCGCTCCTCCTGATGGGCGACATGCGCGCCTTCGACGATCTCTTCAACCGCCGCCGCGAGACGCGCGACCGGACCGATTGAGGCGGCGCCGTCCCGGCACCAGGCGGCCGCTCAGGCGATCGCCGCCAGCGGCGGGCCGGGCGCGAAATGCGGGATGGCCGCCAGGAGCTCGCGCGCATAGGCCGAGCGGGGGCGGGCGAAGAGGGCGGCGCTGGGTCCTTCCTCCACCACCCGTCCGGCCTGCAGCACGATCGTCCGGTCGCACATCATGCGCACGACGTTCAGGTCGTGGCTGACGAACAGGAAGGCGAGGTCGTCGTCCCGCCGCAGCCGGTCCAGCAGGCCGAGGATGACGGCCTGGACCGAGACGTCGAGCGCCGCGGTCGGCTCGTCGAGCACGAGCAGCCGGGGCCGCACCGCGATCGCCCGCGCGATGCCGATCCGCGCCTTCTGGCCGCCCGAGAGCTGGTGGGGGAAGCGGTCGAGCAGGTCCGGCGGCAGCCCCGACCGGTCGGCGCTCTCGAGGACGCGCGCCCGGAGCGCGGCGCCGCGCAGGTCGGTCAGGCGCTTCACGGGCTGCGCGATGCTGTCGAAGGCGGAGAAGCGCGGGTTCAGGCTGTCGTTCGGGTCCTGGAAGACGATCTGGATGTCGCGCCGGAACCGGGAGCGATGGAAGTCGCGGGCGGGGATGGCGCCGATCGCCTCGCCGTCGAACAGGATGTCGCCCGCGCTCGCGTCGATCAGCCGGCAGATCAGACGCGACATCGTGCTCTTGCCCGAGCCCGATTCGCCGACGAGGCCCAGGCTCTCGCCGCGCCGCATCGCGAGCGAGACGTCGTCCACCGCGACCGCTCCGTCGTAGCGCTTGACGAGGTTCCGCACCTCGAGGAGCAGCGGCGTGCCGGCGGGATCGGCCGGGCGCGGCGCGTCGGCACGCGCCACCCCTGCGCCACCGGGTGCGCCACCCGGTGCGCCGGCCGCGCCGGCGACGAGGTCGTGGAGGGTGGAATCGAGCCGCGGCGAGGCCGCGACGAGGCGCTTCGTGTAGGGATGCCGCGGCGCCGAGAAGAGGCGCGCCGGCTCCGCCTCCTCCACGAGCCGCCCGTGCTCCATCACGGCCACCCGCCCGCAATACTGCGCGGCGAGCCCGAGATCGTGCGTGATGAGGATCATGGCCATGCCCCGCTCGGCCGTGATCCTGGCGAGGAGGTCCATCACGGTCTTCTGGGTCGTGACGTCGAGCCCCGTCGTCGGCTCGTCGGCGATCAGCAGCGCCGGTTCGCACGCGATGGCGATGGCGATCATCACCCGCTGGCACATGCCGCCCGAGAGCTCGTGCGGATAGGCGTCGAGCCGCCGCTCGGGATCGCGGATCAGCACGGCCTTCAGGAGGTCCAGCGCCTTGGCGCGGGCCGCCGCGGCCGACATCTCGGCATGCGCCCGCAGCGCGTCCGCGAGCTGCAGCCCGACCGTGCGGATCGGGTTCAGGGCGGCGCGCGGGTTCTGGAAGATCATGGAAAGGGCGGCGCCGTGCAGGAGCCGCATCTCCTTGTCGGACAGGCGGGACACGTCCTGGCCGCGGAACAGGATGCGCCCGTCCGCGATCCGCCCGGCGCGGTCCAGGAGCCGCGTCGCCGCGAAGGCCGTGACCGACTTGCCCGACCCGCTCTCGCCGACGATGCCCAGCGTCTCGCCGGCGCGCAGGTCGAAGCTCACGCCGCGCAGGGCCTCGACCGGTCCGTTGCGGGTCGAGAACGTGACGCGCAGATCCTCGATCCGCAGGAGGGGAATCGTCACGTGCGCTGTCTCGGGTCGAGGATGTCGCGGAGCCCGTCGCCCATCAGGTTGAAGCAGAGCACCGCCAGCATCAGGGCGAGGCCCGGGAAGGCGACCAGCCACCACTTGCCGGTGGTGATGAAGCGGGCCCCTTCCGCGACGAGGATCCCCCATTCCGGCGTGGGAGGCCGTACGCCGAGCCCGATGAACGACAGGCCCGCCGCGTTCAGGATCGCCCAGCCGAGGTTGAGCGAGATCTGCACCGCCATGGCCGGCAGGATGTTGGGCAGCAGGTAGCGGAGCACCACGGCGGCGTGGCTCTCGCCGCCCGCCCGCGCCGCCTCGACCCAGCCGAGGTTGCGACGCACGTTCACCTCCGCCCGCGCGAAGCGCACGTAGAAGGGCAGGTTGATGATCGCCGTCGCGATGACGATGTTCTCGACCCTGTTGCCGAGCGCCGCCACCATGGCCATGGCAAGGACGAAGAGCGGGAAGGCCATGAGGACGTCGACGAAGCGGCCGACGGCGCGGTCGAGCCGCCCGCCCACGTAGCCGCAGAAGGCGCCGACCACGGCACCGAGGGCGAAGGAGAGGCCGACGGCCGAGACCGCGATGGCGAGATCGAGACGCGTCGCGGCGATGATGCGGGACAGGAGGTCGCGCCCCAGCTGGTCCGTGCCGGCCCAATGCGCCGCGCTCGGCGGCTGCAGGGCCCGCTGCACGTCCGAGGCGATCGGATCGTAGGGCGTGAGCCAGGGACTGAAGATCGCGACCAGGCACAGGAGCAGCGTGCCGGCCGACGCGAGCGCCGTCAGCGGATTGTGCCGGAGGACCCAGCCGAGATGGCCGAGGGCCGAGCCGCGGGGGCGGCCCGGCGACGTGATCGCGACGGTGCTCACGTGACCGAGACCCGGGGATCGGCGATGCCGTACAGGATGTCCACCACGAGGTTCACCGTGACGAAGATCGCCGCCATCAGCAGCACGAAGCCCTGGACGGGGGCGTAGTCGGAGGCGAGCAGCGCGTCGAGCGCGTAGGAGGCGACGCCCGGCCACGAGAAGACCTTCTCCACCAGCACGTTCGCGCCCAGCATCGTCGAGAACACGATGCCGGCGATCGTCAGCACGGGCAGGATCGCGTTCCGAAGCGCGTAGGTGACGATCACGCGCGGGCGAGACAGCCCGACCGACCGCGCCGTCCGGATGAACTCGCTGCCGAGCACCGCCAGCATGGAGGCGCGCGTGATGCGCGCGAGCGGCGCGATCACGAAGAGCGCCATGGTGACGGCGGGCAGGACCAGCTGCGACGCCGCGGCCCGCCAGCCGGCCCAGTCGCCCGTCAGGGCGAAGTCGATCAGCAGGAACGACGTGATGTTCGGCGGCGACGCCGCGAAGACGTCGATCCGCCCCGTCGGGTCCGGCGCGTAGCCCAGCAGATAGTAGAACACGTAGATCAGGAGGAGGCCCGACACGAAGGTGGGGACGCAGACACCGAGCGCGCAGAGAAGGCGTACGCCGTGGTCGATGGGCGATCCGGGTCGCAGCGCGGCGACGACGCCCAGGGGGACCGAGAGCAGAAGCGCGATCAGGAGCGCCGAGAAGGTGAGCTCCAACGAGGCCGGGAGGCGTTCGCGGAGGTCCGCCAGGACGGGTTGTCCGGTCGTCATCGAACGGCCGAGCTGCCCTGTCCCGATATCCCCGAGGTAGCGGACGAGCTGCTCGGGGATCGGCTTGTCGAGCCCCATCTGGGCGCGCAGCGCCTCGATCTCCGCCTTGCCGGCATTCGGGCCGGAGGCGAAGAACACGGCGGGATCGCCCGGCAGAACCCGCATCAGGAGGAAGGTGAAGACCAGGACGCCGAACAGCGCCGGAGCCGACGACAGAAGTCGTCGTCCGGCGCGACCGGCCGTCCTGGCGATGGAGCCAGCCTGGGCCACGCGCTCCGCCGCGCTACTTGCGCGCGAGGTCGCGGTAATCGACCTGCCGGTGGAACTGGTAGACGTAGCCGTCGATCGTCGGCTGCATGACGGCGTCCTGGTTCGGCTGCCAGATCGGGATCTGCGGCATCTGGGCGAAGTTGATCGCGTTCAGCTCCTTCGCCTCGGTCTCGTACTTGGCCTTGTCCTGCTCGAACCGCATCGAGTTGGCGATCTTCACCAGCTCCGGATCGTTGAAGGACGAATAGTTCCAGCGCTGGTCGCCCGTGTAGAAGTTGCGATAGAAATAGTCGTTCGACGGCAGCCAGGCGACGACGCCCTCGGTGAAGAACGGGACCTTCTTCTCGCTGATCTGCGTGGACATCTGCGCGTCCGGCAGTTTCTGGATCTCGACCTTGATGCCGACCTTGGCGAGCGACTCGCGCAGCAGCGCCGCCATCGGCTCCGCGGTCGCGGCCTGGCCGACGTTGAAGCTGAACGTCGTCTCGAAGCCGTCGGGCATCCCGGCCGCTTCCAGGTGCTTCTTCGCCGCGGCGAGGTCGAGCCGGATGGGCTGCGGGATCGGGAAGGCGCCGCTCGGCGGCTTTCCGTCCGGCCAGGTGGCGTTGAAGAGGGGGGCTCCGCGGCCGAAGATTGCGGCCTTGAACATGTCCTCGTAGGGGAGGGCCGCCGCGATCGCGCGGCGCACCTCGACCTTGTCGAAGGGCGGCATGCGATTGTTGAACGAGATCAACGTCATCGCGTTGAATTGCGGCGTCGAGATCACCTTGAGCTTGCCGCGGGACTGCAAGGCCGCCGCGTCGTTGGCCTGGAGGTCGATGACGATGTCGGCGTCGCCGCGCTCGACGAGGTTCGACCGCGTGGCCGCATCCGGGATGGTCTGGACGATGAGGCGCTTGAAGGCGGCCGGCTTGTCGGGCGCGCCGCCCGTCCAGGCCTCGTTCCGGCGCAGGGCGACCTGC
>JAEUAC010000284.1 GCA_019695455.1 Methylorubrum extorquens
GACGGCTTCGTCGGCACGCTCACGGTCGCCGAGAACCTCGCGCTCGAGACGCTGGACGAGCCGTCGGTCTCGCGCGGCGGCTTCCTCCGCTTCGGCCGCATGCGCGAGCGGGCGCTCGCCGCGATCCGCGACTACGACATCCGCTGCCCCGGCCCGGATGCGCCGACGCGGCTCCTGTCGGGCGGCAACGCCCAGAAGGTCATCCTGGCCCGCGTGCTGGACCGCGCGCCGCGTCTCGTCCTCGCGAACCAGCCGACGCGCGGCCTCGACGTCGGCGCCGCGACCGACATCGCGCGCCGCCTCCTCGCCGCGCGCGAAGGCGGGGCGGCCGTCCTCCTGCTGTCCGACGATCTCGACGAACTCTTCGCGCTGGCCGACCGGATCGCCGTCATCGGGGCCGGCCGGCTCTCGGCCGCGATGCCGACCGAGTCGCTGACGCTCGAGCGCCTCGGCCTCCTCATGGCCGGCCAGGAGGCGGCATGATCCGCTTCGAGCCCCGCACGCGGACGCCGCTGGCGCTGCGTCTCCTCCTGCCGGTCCTGTCGGTGCTCGCGGCGCTGGCGCTCGCCGCCATCCCGCTCGCGCTCGCGGGCGCGCCCGTCTGGACCGCCTATGCGGGCATCGCGACCGGGGCGGCCGGCTCCCTCTTCGCCCTGACCGAGACCCTGACGCGGGCGACGCCGCTCCTCTTCACGGGGCTCGCGGCCGCGATCGCGTTCCGGGCGCGGCTGTTCAACATCGGGGCCGAGGGGCAGCTCTATCTCGGCGCGCTGGCCGCCGTAGCCGTCGGGTCGGGCGCGATCGCCCTTCCGCCGCCGCTCGTCCTGCCCGCCATCCTCGTCGCCGCCTTCGCGGCGGGCGCGCTCCTGATGCTCGGCCCGGCCCTCCTGAAGACGCGGCTCGGCGTCGACGAGGTCGTGACGACGCTCCTCCTCAACTTCGTCGTGCTGCTCTTCGTGCAGATGATGCTGGAGGGGCCGTTCAAGGATCCGATGGGCGGCGGCTGGCCGCAATCGGAGCCGATCCTGCCCGAAGGCGCGCTGCCGCCGCTCTTCGAGCGCATGCGCGTCCATGCCGGGCTCCTCCTGGCCCTCGCGGCCGCGATCGCCGCGCAGGTGCTCATGGGCCGCACCACGCTCGGCCTGAAGATCCGCGCCGTCGGCGACAACCCGGCCGCCTCGCGCTTCGCCGGCATCGGCATCACGGGCGTGACGGTCACGGTCGCGGTCCTGTCCGGCGGGCTCGCCGGGCTGGCGGGCGCCTCCGAGGTGGCGGGACTGAAGGGCTATCTGACGTCCGACCTGTCGCGCGGCTTCGGCTACGCCGGCATCGTGGTGGCGACGCTCGCCGGCCTGCAGCCGCTGGCCGTGGTGCCGGCCGCGCTCTTCGTCGCCGGCATCTTCGTCGGCGCCGACACGATGAGCCGTCAGGTCGGCGTCTCGAACTACGTGGCGGACCTCATCGTCGCGCTCGCACTCCTCTGCGTGCTCGTCGGCGGCCTCTTCCAGCGCTATCGCCCGAGGTGGTCGTGACGAACGCAGCCTTCCTCGTCGACCTCGTCGGCTCCGCCTCGTTCTGGTCGGCCGCGATCCGCATCGCGACCCCGCTCCTGTTCGGCGTGCTCGGCGCGCTGATCTGCGAGCGCGCGGGCGTCCTGAACCTCGGCATCGAGGGCATCTTCACGGCGGGCGCCATGGCGGGCTGGCTCGCGGTCTATCTCGGGGCGGGGCTCTGGACGGGCCTCGCCGTCGCGGCGCTCACGGGCGCCGCCTTCGGGCTCGTCCACGCGCTCCTCACGGTGCCGCTCGGGCTCTCGCAGCACGTGACCGGGATCGGCGTCACGCTGTTCGCGACGAGCCTCGCCTATTTCACCTACCGGGTGGCCCTGCCGAACGTCGCCTCGCCTCCGCGCATCGAGCCCTTCGGGCCGCTCGACCTGCCGTTTCTGTCCTCCATCCCGGTGATCGGGCCCGCGCTGGCGGCCCAGACCGCCCCGACCTGGCTCGCCTTCGCGCTCTTCGCGCTCGTGGCGCTCGTGCTCGCCCGGACGCCGCTCGGGCTCGCGCTGCGCGCCGTGGGCGAGAACCCGGCCGCCGTCGAGGCGCAGGGGCTCGGCGTCCATGCGCTGCGGATCGGCGCGGTCGTCGCCGGCTCGGCCGTCATGGCGCTCGGCGGCGCCTTCCTGACCATGTCCGCCTTCAACGCCTTCTTCTTCGAGATGACGGCCGGACGCGGCTGGATCTGCATCGCCCTCACGGTCTTCGCCTCCTGGAAGCCGGGACGGGCGCTCGTCGGCGCGCTTCTCTTCGGCGCCTTCGACGCCTTCCAGCTGCGCCTGCAGCACCAGGTGGGCGGCGCCGTGCCGGGCCAGGTCTTCCTGATGCTGCCCTACCTCCTCTCGATCGCGGCCCTGATCCTCGTCGCCCGCCGGGCCGATTACCCGAAGGCGCTCATGGTGCCGTATTTCAAGGGAAGCCGGTGATTGGCGAAGCGGCTCAGCTCGCCTATGTTGGGAACCCATGTAGTCACGGATTGCACGATGCGCGAATTGCAGTTGCGTCAGGCGAAGGCCACGCTGTCGGCCGTCATCGACGACGCGAAGCGAGGCGAGCCGTCGATCATCACGCGCCACGGGAAGCCGGAAGCCGTGGTCGTCGGCTTCGAGGAATGGCAGCGCATCAGCGAAGGTCTGTCGTTCGGACGCATGATTTGGGAAGCGCCCTTCGAATCGGGCGACATCCCTGAGCGGACCAGCACGACGGTCCGTGACATCGACCTATGACGCGACGCTACTTGCTGGATACGAACGTCGTATCCGCGGGTGCTCCGGACAAGCGGCCCGTACCGGAACTGGGGGAATGGCTCCACCGGTCGAGCGATCGCCTCTTTCTATCGGTGGTCACGCTGGGAGAGCTGTCCCGTGGCGTCGCGAAACTCGGTCGGACCGCACCTGGGCAGCGAGCCGATCGTCTCGCCGTTTGGCTCGTCGCGGTCGGGCGCGCCTTCGCCCCTCGCATTCTGCCGCTCGGCCACGACATCGCGCTCCTGTCGGGTCGACTCGCCGATCGCGCAGAAGCGATCGGTCACGCGCCGGACCCGGCGGATGTGTTGATCGGGGCGACCGCTGCCCACCACGGGCTCGTCGTGCTGACCCGCAACGTCCGGCATTTTCGTCCCCTCGGACTCGCGCCGATCGATCCGTTCCTCGACCTGCCCGATTGATGGCCGGCCATCGTCCAGCCAATTCGGTCAGAGCGCGGACGGACCTGCGACCCGGCACCTGAGGGGCGCCGGCCGCGACGTTACCGCTTCTTCCCGAGCAGGGCCGCGATGTCCTTGATCAGGTGGCCGGCCTTGCGATGGGCGGCGGTGAGCTGATCGGCCGTCACGCCCCAGCGCTTCTGCCAGTATTCCATGGCCTTCCGCTCGGACGGGTCCAGCCGGTCCTTGTCGATGAAGCCGCGCTTGTCCTTGAGGCCTGCCACGATCGTGTCCTTCGTTCGGGGCGCATGTCGGACGCTTTCCGTGCCGGATCAAGGGAGCGCGGCGGCGAGGGCGGCCGGGACAGTCCCGCCCGGGCGCGATAGACTGCGGCTCCCGCCGTCGAACTCGCCGTCCGCCCATGAGCCTCGATCTCCTCGTCCGAAACGCCACGCTGCCCGACGGGCGGACGGGCCAGGATGTCGGCGTGCGCGACGGGCGGATCGTCGGGGTCGAGCCGGGGATCGCGGCGGAGGCCGGGCGCGTCATCGAGGCCGGGGGGCGTCTCCTGTCGCCGCCCTTCTGCGACGTCCACTTCCACATGGACGCCACCCTGTCGCTCGGCCTGCCGCGGCTGAACCGGTCCGGCACCCTGCTCGAGGGCATCGCGCTCTGGGGCGAGCTGAAGCCTCACCTGACGCACGAGGCCGTGGTCGAGCGGGCGCTCCGCTATTGCGACCTCGCCGTCGCGCAGGGCATCGGCGCCATCCGCAGCCACGTCGACGTCTGCGACGACCGCCTCCTCGCCGTCGACGCGCTCCTCGACGTGAAGGCCCGCGTCGCGCCCTATCTCGACCTGCAGCTCGTCGCCTTCCCGCAGGACGGCTACTACCGGTCGCCGGGCGCGGCCGCCAATCTCGAGCGCGCGCTCGACCGGGGCGTCGACGTCGTCGGCGGCATCCCGCATTTCGAGCGCACGATGGCCGAGGGCGCGGCCTCCGTCCGCGCCCTCTGCGAGATCGCGGCGGCGCGCGGGCTGCGCGTCGACCTGCATTGCGACGAAACGGACGATCCGAACTCGCGCCATATCGAGACGCTGGCGGCCGAGACGCTGCGGCTGGGGCTCGGCGGCCGGGTCGCGGGCTCGCACCTGACCTCCATGCATTCCATGGACAACTACTACGTCTCGAAGCTCATTCCCCTGATCGCGGAGGCGGGCGTGGCGGCCATCGCCAACCCGCTCATCAACATCCTCATCCAGGGGCGGCACGACACCTATCCGAAGCGGCGGGGGATGACGCGGATCCCGGAGCTCGCGGCGGCCGGGATCACCTGCGCCTTCGGGCACGATTGCGTCATGGACCCCTGGTACTCGCTCGGCTCGGGCGACATGCTGGAGGTGGCGGCGATGGCCGTGCATGTCGGCCACCTCTCCGGCCGCGACGCCATGCGCGCCTGCTTCGAGGCCGTGACGTCGGCGCCCGCCGCCATCATGGGCCTCGACGATTACGGCATCGCGCCGGGCCGCCGGGCCGATTTCGTCCTCCTCCAGGCGGCGGATCCGATCGAGGCGATCCGCCTCAAGGCGGCGCGCCTCGCGGTGGTGCGGCGCGGGCGCGTCATCGCCGAAGCCGCGCCCCGCCTGACGCGGCTCGCGCTCGCGGGCCGGCCGGCCGAGGTCGATCCCGCCGCCTACGCGCCGCTCGCGACGGACTGACGCTCCCGCGCCCCGCCGGCTTCCCGCGCCGCCTCGCCCGCCGCTACCATCAGGCCGATTCGGGCAGGGGCTGATGCGGGCGATCGCGATCGATTTCGAGACGGCGAACGAGCAGCGGGCGAGCCCCTGCGCGGTCGGGCTCGCCTGGATCGAGGACGGGCGCATCGTGCGCCGGGCCCATCGCTTCATCCGCCCGCCCGTCATGCGGTTCTCGCCCGGGAACATCCGCGTGCACGGCATCCGACCCGTCGACGTGGCGGACGCGCCCGACTTCCCGACCGTCATGGCCGAGTTCTGGCCCGACCTCTCCTCGACGCTGCTGCTCGCCCACAATGCCGGCTTCGACATGGGCGTGATCTCGGCGACCTTCGAGCTCTACGGCGGGGCTCCGTCGCGGCTGGATTATCTCTGCACGAAGGACATCGCCCGGCGGGCCTGGAGCGGCGAGGTCTCCTACGGTCTCGCCGCCATGGCGCGCCGGATCGGGCTGACCTTCCGTCACCACGACGCGGAGGAGGATGCCCATGCCTGCGCGAGCCTCGCTCTCGCGGTCGCGGCCGATCTCGGGACGGATCGGATCGGCCTCATGGCCGGCCGCCTCGGGCTCGAGCCGCGCCGCACCGGCTGGACGGCCGCGCAGCGCATGGCGCGCCGGGGGGCGCCGCGGCCGGACGTCCGGGTCGAGGCCGATACGCTGCTCTTCTCGGTGCGAGGCTCGGCCGGTGCGAGCTATGCGGTCTCGGGCGAGGCCCGGGGAGGGCGCTTCCGGCTCGCCTGCTCGTGCCATGCCGGCCGGTTCGGCTCCCGCTGCCGGCACGTGACGGCGCTCCTGGACGGCGAGGTGACGGACCTCCTGTCCGACAATCTCGCCGACGTGGAGCGCCTGCGCCGCATCGTCGACGCCGTCGGCGCCGACGCGATCCACCCGCCCGAGCGGGCCCGCAGGGCGGCCTGATACGGGCGCCCACGACGTCGGTCCGTCTTACGATGGATCGGAACCACGGGCGCGCCCCCGGGGTCGTGCGTCACTTGAGGCGTCGCTCCTCGGGATGACGCGGTCGGGTGCTCGACACCGCTGCCTGCCACGTCGATCCGAGCCGACCTTTCCAGGGCCGAAGGCCCGTCTCGACGCACGCACGACCACCGACACCCGTCACGAACCGCGACGGATGCCGGCGGCCGTGCCGGCTAGGCGGTCGGCAGGCGCGGCAGGAGCTTGTCGAGCGTCAGCGGGTAGTCGCGGATGCGGATGCCCGTCGCGTTGTAGACGGCGTTCGCCACCGCGGCCCCGACGCCGCAGATGCCGAGCTCGCCCACGCCCTTCGCCTTGATCCACGACGACTTGTCGTCCGTCTCGTCGAGGAAGACCACGTCGAGGTCGGGGATGTCGGCGTGCACGGGCACGACGTATTCGGCGAGGTCGTGGTTGATGAAGCCACCGAAGCGCTCGTCAACCACCTGCTCCTCCATGAGGGCCGCGCCGATGCCCATGGTCATGCCGCCGAGGCACTGGTTGCGCGACGTCTTCGGGTTGATGATGCGACCGGCCGAACAGACCGACAGCATCCGGCGCACCCGGATCTCGCCCGTATGGGCGTCGACGCCGACCTCGCAGAAATGGCCGGCGAAGCTCGCCTGGGCGAACTTCTTCGTCAGGTCGCCGAACTCCGCCTTCGCCTCGACCGTCACGCCGTCGGGTCCCGCCACCTCGGCGAGCGAGCGCGAGCGGCCGCCGGAGGCGACGTTGCCGTCGGCGAAGGTGACGTCCTTCGTGTTGAAGCCCGCCTTCTGGGCGACCGCGTCGCGGAGCGCCTCGCAGGCCGCGAAGACGCCGGCCGAGGCCGAGTTCGCGCCCCACGAGCCGCCCGAACCCGAGGAGAGCGGGAAGTCGGAATCGCCGAGCTTCACGCGGACCTTCTCGATCGGCAGGCCCATCATCTCGGCCGCGACCTGGCCGAGGATCGTGTAGGACCCCGTGCCGATATCGGTCATCTGGGTCTCGACCGTGACGACGCCCTCGCGATCGAGCTTCACGCGGGCCCCGGACGGCATGACGAGGTTGCCGCGGAAGCCGGACGCGACGCCCATGCCGACGAGCCATTGGCCGTCGCGCACGGTGCCGGGCTTGGCGGCCCGCTTGGACCAGCCGAACCGCTCGGCACCCGTCCGCAGGCACTCGACCAGATGGCGCGACGAGAACGAGCGGGATGGCCCCTTCTCGGGATCGTACTGGATGTCGTTGCGGATCCGCAGCTCGACCGGGTCGACGCCCGTCTTCTCCGCCAGCTCGTCCATGGCGCATTCGAGCGCGAGCAGGCCGACGGCCTCGCCCGGGGCCCGCATGGCGCCGCCCTTCGGCAGGTCGAGCTCGGACAGGCGCGTGCGGATCAGGCGGTTCTCGCCGGCATAGAGCAGCTTCGTCTGGTCGGCCGCGTTCTCGACCTCGCCGCCCTCCTGGTTGCCCGACACCGTGTCGTGCCCCATCGCCGTGATCCGGCCGTCCGGGCCCGCGCCGAGCCGGATCCGCTGGATCGTCGCCGGCCGATGGTTCGTGTGATTGAAGATCTGCGGCCGGGTCAGGGCGACCTTGACCGGACGTCCGAGCTTCTGGGCCGCGACGGCCGCGAGGATCGGATCGGAATAGATGAACAGCTTCGAGCCGAACCCGCCGCCCACATAGGCGGATTGGACGCGCACCTTCGTCTTCGGGATGCCGAGCGTGCCGGCGATGCCGTCATGCGCCCAATGGATCATCTGGTTCGCCGTGTAGACGGTGAGCTTGTCGCCGTCCCACTTGGCCACGGAGGCGTGCGGCTCCATCATGGCGTGCGACTGGTCAGGCGTCGTGTAGGTGACGTCGACCGTGACGGGAGCGGCCGAGAACGCCTTGTCGAAGTCGCCGACCGTCGAGTCGGGCGCCGACTTCACGGGCTCGCCCTTGTCCTGCACGGCGGCGAGATCGTAGGCGCCCTTCGCCTCCGTGTAGGTCACCTTGACGGCGCGCGCCGCGGCCCGCGCCTGCTCGAACGTCTCCGCCACGACGAAGGCCACGGCCTGCTCGTACTGCTTGATCTCCGCGCCCTGGAGCTGCGGCGCGTTGTGCTCGCCCTCGTCGCTCATCTTCGGCGTGTTCGCGTGCGTCAGGACGAGCAGCACGCCCGGCATCGCCTCGGCGGCCTTCGTGTCGAGGGACGCGATGCGGCCTTTCGGAACGCTGGACCCGAGCACGAACCCGTAGGCCGCGTTCGGGAAGTCCTGGTGGTACTCGTAGGCATAGGGTGCCCGGCCGGAGACCTTCAGGGGGCCGTCGATCCGGTCGATGGGCTTCGTGACCACCCGGCCCGCGTCGAGCGGGTTGGGGCCGGCCGCTTGGGTGAATTCCATGGCTGTCGTCCGTCCTGTGGCGTTACGCGACCGCGGCCGCGAGCGTCCGCCGCACGAGCGGCAGCTTGAATGCGTTGTCCTTGGTGGGCTTGGCACCCGCGAGCGCCGCCTCCGCCACCGCGTCCGTGCCCCGGCCGAATTCGGCCTCGGCCGCCTCGACGCGCCACGGCTTGTGGGCCAGCCCGCCGAAGGCGAAGCGCGCCTTGCCGTCGGCCGCGATCACGGCCGCCACCGACACGGTCGCGAAGGCGTAGGACGCCCGGTCGCGGACCTTCCGATAGACGTGCCGGCCGCCGAGCGGCTTCGGCAGCGTCACGGACGTGATCAGCTCGTCGCCCTTCAGGGTCGTGTCGGCCTGCGGCGTGTCGCCGGGCAGGCGGTGGAACTCCGCGATCGGGATCGAGCGCGTCTGGCCGCCGGGCGACACCGTCTCGACCGTCGCGTCGAGGACCCGCATGGCGATCGCCATGTCGGACGGATGGGTCGCGATGCAGGCGTCGCTCACGCCGATCACGGCGAGGTTGCGGCTGAAGCCCTCGATCGCCGAGCAGCCCGTGCCGGGGTCGCGCTTGTTGCAGGGGCGGGCAGGGTCGTAGAAATACGGGCACCGCGTCCGCTGCAGCAGGTTGCCGGCCGTGGTCGCCTTGTTGCGGAGCTGCCCGGAGGCGCCCGCCAGGAGGGCGCGCGACAGGACGGCGTAGTCCTTGCGCACCCGGGCGTCGGCCGCCAGCGCGGTGTTGCGGACCAGCGCGCCGATGCGCAGCCCGCCGTCGGCGGTCGCCTCGATGGCGTCGATCCCGCCGATGCGGTTGACGTCCACGAGATGCGTCGGCCGCTCGATCTCGAGCTTCATCAGGTCGAGGAGGTTGGTGCCGCCCGCGATGAACTTGGCGCCGGGCGCCTTCGCGACCGCCGCGGCGGCCTCGGCCGGGCTCGACGCCCGTTCGTACGTGAATTGCCTCATGTCGTGCCCCTCACGCGTGGTCGTGGACGTCGCGGATCGCGGCGACGATGTTCGGATAGGCGGCACAACGGCAGATGTTGCCGCTCATCCGCTCGCGGACCTCGGCGTCCGAGAAGGCGACCTGGTCGAGATCAGCCGTGACGTGGCTCGGGATGCCCGCCTCGATCTCCTTGAGGACCGCAACAGACGAGCAGATCTGGCCCGGCGTGCAGTAGCCGCACTGGAAGCCGTCGTGCTTCACGAAGGCCGCCTGCATCGGGTGCAGGTTCTCGGGAGAGCCGAGGCCCTCGATCGTGGTCACCTCGTCCCCCTCGTGCATGACGGCGAGGGTCAGGCAGGAGTTGATGCGCTGGCCGTTGACCATGACGGTGCAGGCCCCGCACTGGCCGTGATCGCACCCCTTCTTCGAGCCCGTAAGCGCCATGTGCTCGCGCAGCGCGTCGAGCAGCGTCACGCGCGGATCCAGCGTGAGGGACGTCGCCTGGCCGTTCACGGTGAACGAGACCGGCATCGTGGGCGTGGCGCCCGCGGAGGCCGGAACGGACGCGGCGCCGGATGCTGACGGCTGTGCGGACGCGGGAGGGCTCATGCCGGCGACGACGGCGGCGGCGCTGCCCGCGACGCATGCGCGCCGGGTCAGCGATAGGTCTGACGGTCGGTCCAAAGGTCGATCTTTCCGTGTAGGCCAGTTTCGAACCTTTCAAATCTCAAGTGGCGCAAACGATCCCTGGCGCCCCTGCGGCATCCTGCGCGGCTCTCGCCAAGGTGGTCCGTCGCCGCGATCAGCTGTCGATCGCGCCCGTTCCTGCCCGACGCGGTCTTGCGCGCGCGCGCATCCCGCCTAGTCTCGTGCGCTCTTCGCCTGAACTCGAGAGCGTCGTCGCCCATGTCGTCACCGGCCGTTGCAGATCTGGTCCTGAGAGGAGGGCCGATCATGGCCGGGCGGGGCCTCGGCACCGTCGAGGCGCTGGCGATCGGCGGCGGGCGGATCCTGGGCCTCGGCCGGGACTCCGACATCGAGACGCTGGTCGGTCCCGACACGCGCCTCGTCGATCTCGCCGGGCGGACGGCCACGCCCGGCCTGTTCGAGGCGCACCTGCACCTCCTGCCGCTCGGCCTGACGATGGTGGAGCTCGACCTGCGGCCGGCCCGGGCCCGCACGCTCGACGCGCTTCTGCGGACGGTCCGCGAGCGCGCCCGCACGGCCCCGCCCGGAGCCTGGATCCTGGCCCGCGGCTACGACCAGTTCGAGCTCGACGTGAAGCGCCACCCGTTCCGCGAGGAGCTGGACGTCGCGGCGCCGGACAACCCCGTCTACCTCGTGCGCGCCTGCGGCCACGTCTCGATCGCGAACTCGGCCGCGCTCGCGCTGGCCGGCATCGACGAATCGACGCCCGTTCCCCAGGGCGGCGCCATCGAGCAGCAGAACGGCCGCCTGACCGGCCTCCTCGCCGAGACGGGGCGCGACCGGCTGAAGGCCGTCCTGCCCGCTCCGACGGAGGAGGAGCTGATCGCCGCGATCCAGCGGGCCGGCGAGGCCTGCCTCGGCTACGGCATCACGTCCGTCATGGACGCGGCCGTCGGCATGCGGTCCGGCCTGCGCGAGTTCGGCGCCTACGAGGCCGCGCGCGACGCGGGCCGGCTCCCCGTCCGCACCACGATGTGCCTCCTCGGCGGCCCGACGGGGATCCTGCAGCCGGCCTGGGATGCCGGCTATCGGCCGGGCTGGGGCTGCGACCGGCTGCATGTCGGGCCCGTGAAGATCTTCACGGACGGCTCGGCCGGCGGACGGACCGCCGCCATGGAGGCGCCCTACCTGCCGGACGCGCACGGCAACGCCGAGGAGCACGGCCTCATGCTCCTGAAGGATCCGGAGATGGACGCGCTGGTGCGCGACTACCACGACAAGGGCTACCACCTCGCCGTCCACGCCATCGGCGACGCCGCCATCGAGCAGACGCTGAACGCCATGGAGGCGGCGCTCGCCGCGACCCCGGATGCCGATCGGCGCCACCGGATCGAGCATTGCGGCTTCAACTCGCCGGCGCAGATCGCCCGCATGGCGCGGCTCGGCATCGAGCCCGTGCCGCAGCCGGTCTTCATCTACGATTTCGGCGACCTCTACGTCTCCGTGCTCGGCACCGAGCGGAGCGCGCAATCCTATCCGCTGAAGACCTGGATCGAGGCCGGCCTGCACCCGGCGGCCTCGTCGGACGCGCCCGTCTGCGACATCAACCCGTTCGTGAACCTCTACACGATGATGACCCGCAGGACCTCGCGCGGGACGGTGCTGGGCGGAGCCGAGGCGGTCGACCTCGAGACGGCCGTCACGGCGTACACGGAGTTCGGCGCCTACGTGAACAAGGCGGAGGGACGCGTCGGACGGCTCGCGCCGGGGATGCTGGCGGACGTCGCGGTCTATTCCCGCGACCTCGGCGCCGCCGAGCCGGAGGCGATCCTGTCCGACACCCGCTGCGACCTCACGATCCAGGGCGGCCGCGTCGTGTTCGACCGGCACGGCGAGGCGTCGTGACGCGGCCGGGCCGGCACGCCGCCTGCAAGGCGGTGGGGGCATGACGCGCTACATCCTGTCCCGCCTGCTGTCCGCCATCCCGGTCCTGTTCGGCGTGCTCCTGTTCGGCTTCCTGCTGCTCAAGCTGACGCCGGGCGATCCGGCGACGGTGGTCGGCGGCCCCATGGCGACGCCCGAGGTGATCGAGGCGATCCGCCGCGAGATGGGGCTCGACAAGCCGGTCGTCTGGCAGTTCCTCGTCTATGTCGGCCGGGTGCTGCAGGGCGACCTCGGCTATTCGCTGATCTCGAACACGCGCGTGCTCGACGAACTCTCGGAGGCCTTCGGCCCGACCGTGGAGCTGATGCTCGCCTGCCTGGTCTGGTCGATCCCGCTCGGCATCGGGCTCGGCACGCTGGCCGCCGCCTACCGGGGCACCCTCGTCGACCGGCTCGTGATCGCGATCTCGGTCGTCGGCGTGTCGATGCCGATCTTCTTCGTCGGCCTGCTGCTCGTGCAGTACGTCGGCTATTACTGGAACCTGCTGCCGTTCCTCGGCCGGGGCGGCCCGGTCTGGACGGGGCAGGGGCTCGCCCACATCGTCCTCCCGGCCGTCGCGCTCGGCGTCTTCTTCATCGGACCCGTCGCCCGCATGACGCGGGCCGCTTGCCTCGAGACCTTCGGGCAGGACCATGTGCGCACGGCCCGCGCCAAGGGCGTGCGCGAGACGCGGGTGGTGCTCCGCCACGTGCTGGCCAACGCCATGATCCCGATCGTCACCCTCGTCGGCCTGCAGATCGGCTTCCTCCTCGGCGGCGCCATCGTGACGGAGACGATCTTCTCCTGGCCGGGCGTGGGGCGCCTCGCGGTCGGGGCCATTCTGTCGAGCGACCTGCCGCTGGCCCAGGGCGCGATCCTGATGCTCGCGATCGGCTTCATCCTGACGAACCTCGCCGTGGACCTTCTCTACGCCGTCCTCGATCCGAGGCTCGCCCGGTGAGCGCCGCCCTCGCGCCCGAAGCGCCGCCCCGGGCCCGGCCCCGCAAGGCGCCGCGCGACGTCCTGGCGATCGCCATGGCGGTCCTGTTCGGCCTGATCGTGCTGGCGGCGGTCTTCGCGCCGCTGCTCGCGCCGCTCGATCCCTACGAGACGACGCCGCAGCCCTTCCTGTCCCCGTTCTGGGGCGAGACCGCGAACGCCGCCTATCCGCTCGGCACCGACGGGCAGGGTCGCGACATGCTCTCCCGCCTCCTCTACGGGACGCGGCTGACGCTGCTCATCGGGCTCGCCTCCATCGCGATCGGCGGCGTCGTCGGAATCGCGGTCGGGCTCCTGGCCGCCTTCTATTCGCGGCTCGACGGCGTGCTGATGCGGCTCGCCGACATCGTGCTGTCCTTCCCGTCGATCCTCCTCGGCCTCGCCTTCGCGGCCGTGATGGGGCCCGGCGCCCCCGCCATCGTGACGGCGCTCGCCATCGCGACCATCCCGGAGATCGCGCGCGTGACGCGCGGCTCCGCCTGCACCGTGATGAGCCAGGACTACGTGGTCGCGGGCCGCTCGCTCGGCCTGCGCGACTGGGACCTGCTGACGCGCTACGTGGCGCTGAACTGCCTCTCGGCGGTGTTCGTGTTCCTCACCATCCGGTTCGGGCAGGTGATCCTCGTGGCGGCGGCGCTGTCGTTCCTCGGCCTCGGCGCCCGCCCGCCCGCGGCCGAGCTCGGCACCATGGCGTCGCAGGGCCGCGACGCGCTCTTCTTCGCGCCCTGGATCGCGACGCTGCCCTGCATCGTGATCGTGGCGATCGTGCTGGCCGCGAACGTCCTCGGCGACGCGCTGCGCGACCGGCTCGACCCGCGGCTCAGGAACGCGTGAGCGGCCTGGCCGGGACATTGCAGATGACGACGCACCATGGAGTTCGCCCGATGCCAAGACTGAGATCGTTGTGCCGGGGCCTCGCGCTCGGCGCGGGAGCCGTCCTCGCCCTGGCGGGCCCGGCCCTCGCGCAGAAGTCCGTGACCATCGTCCGCGAGGTCGATTCCAACAACTACGACCCGCACAAGTCGACCGCCCGCGCCGCCTCCGAGGCGCTGTTCATGCTGGCCGACACGCTGGTCTCGCTCGACTACGACATGGCGACGATCCGGCCGGGGCTCGCGACCTCCTGGGCCGTGTCGGACGACAAGAAGACCTACACGTTCAAGCTGCGCGACGACGTCACCTTCTGCGACGGCAAGAAGATGACGGCCGACGACGTAGTCTATTCCTTCAAGCGCTGGCTCGATCCGGCCACGCGCTCCCCGGTGCGCTGGCGCGCCGGCCCGGTCGACGACATCGTGGCGGTCGACCCGACCACCGTCGAGTACCGCCTGAAGGCGCCGTTCTCCGAGATGCTCTATCAGCTGACGCAGAGCTTCGCCGTCGTCGTCGACAAGAGCGACGTCGAGAAGCTCGGGCCCGATTTCGGCGTGAAGGGCCTGAACGGGACCGGTCCGTTCTGCTGGGTCGACTGGAAGCCCCGCAACGAGATGCGGATGAAGAAGAACGCGGCCTACAGGTGGGGCCCGCCGATCTACGACAACAAGGGCCCGGCCCAGGTCGACGAGATCGTCTGGAAGATCGCGCCCGAGGACAACACGCGCCTCGCCGCCATCATGACGGGCCAGAGCCAGATCACCCAGTACGTGCCCTATTCGGGCATGGCGCCGATCCGGGCGAACCGCACCGTCAAGCTGGTGGAATCCAAGGAAGCGTTCTGGACCTATTTCATCGGCTTCAAGATCGACAAGGAGGGCGTGAACGACCCGGAGGTCCGCAAGGCGATGGTCATGGCCGTCGACCAGGCGGCGATCGCGAAGAACCTGTTCTTCGGGGAGGTGAACCCCGCCTACAGCTACATCAGCCAGGACGCGCTCGACTGGAACAGGAAGGTCGACGCCGAGCTCATCCGGACCAACGTCGCGGAGGCGAACCGCATCCTGGACGCGGCGGGCTGGGCGCGCGGCGCCGACGGGTTCCGCACCAAGGACGGCAGGAAGCTCTCGCCGCTCCTCTACTCGTTCACGGGCTCGACCTGGCAGAAGCTGTCGGAGGCCGTGCAGGGCGACCTGCGCAAGATCGGCGTCGACATGCGCGTGCAGCTCTTCGACGCGACGGCGGCCTGGGGAAAGATGGCGACCCAGGAGTTCGACGCCTTCGGCATGAGCTACCCGTACATCTCGGCCGGCGACGCCCTGAACCTGTACTTCCGCTCGGCCAACATCCCGACGCCGAACCGGATGAACTTCAAGGAGGCGAAGGTCGACAGGCTGCTCGACGCCGGCATGACGGCGACGACCGACGCCGACCGCGCCGCCGCCTACGGCGAGGTGCTGGAGGACGTCCACAGGCAGGCGCTGTGGATCCCCCTCTATCACGAGCCCATGAAGATCGCCGTCTCGGCGAAGCTCGCGCCCATCAAGGCCCACAACAACTACGGCTGCGGGCTCTACAAGGGATTGGACATCCGCTACGTCCAATAGGCGCTCAGCGCCGGTCGTGGACCGGCCGGCGCGGCGCGACCGAGCCGGTCGTGCCGACCTCGCCGCGGCCCGGACGGACCGCGTCGAAGAGAGGCTCGGCCGGCTGCTGCGCGCGGCCGGCGGACGGGCCGTTCGAATAGGTGCTCATGAACGCGCCGCCGGCGGGCGAGCGGTCGCCGCCGTTGGAGGCGAAGGCCGGGGCCGCCAGCATCGAGAGCGCGAGGGCGGCAGCAGGGAAGGCGAGTTTCGACATGACGATGGATCCGATCGTGGCAGGCGCCCTGGGCGCCGGATGCCGTGACAACGTCCTCCGCGAGGCGACCGTTGCGTGTGCGGGCACACACGGCGCAGCCGGGACGCGCGCATGACGACCACCCTGATCCGCAACGCCGCCTGGGTGGTCGCCTTCGATCCCGGGCGGGGCGGCCACGTCTACCGGCAGGGCTGCGACGTCGCCTACCGGGACGGCACCATCACGCATGTCGGCACGTTCGACGGCACGGCCGACCGCGAGATCGACGGGGCCGGCCTCATGGTCATGCCCGGCCTCGTGGACATCCACGCGCATCCCGCCTCCGAGCCCATGAACAAGGGCTGGACGGACGAGATCGGCTCGGCGCGGCTCTATCAGTCCTCGCTCTACGAGTTCATGCCGCTGTTCCGGCCCGATGCCGAGGCCGTGCGGGCGGCGGCGACCGTCGCCTATGCGGAACTGCTGCTGTCGGGCGTCACGACGCTCGTCGACCTCTCGGTCGCCTGGGACGGCTGGATCGACCATGCGGCCGCGAGCGGGATGCGGACCGTGCTCGCGCCCATGTACCGCGACGCGCGCTGGTTCACGGCCAACGGCCACGTCGTCGAATACGAGTGGGACCCGGCCGGCGGCCGCGCGGCGATGGCCGCCGCCATGGCCGTCCTCGACGGCGCGGCCGCGCATCCGTCGGGCCGCCTCTCCGGCATGGTCGCGCCCTCGCAGATCGACACCTGCACGCCCGAGCTCATCCGCGACAGCTTCGCGGAGGCCGAGCGGCGGAACCTGCCGTTCCAGATCCACGCGGCGCAGAGCGTCGTCGAGTTCCACGAGATCACGCGCCGGCACGGCATGACGCCGATCGAGTGGCTCGGCTCGCTCGGCGTGCTGTCGCCGCGCTCCATCGTCGGCCACGGCATCTTCCTGGACCACCACCCGGGCGCCGGCACCTGGCCGAAGCGCGACGACCTCGCGGAGCTGGTCGAGACCGGCACGACGGTCGCGCATTGCCCGGTCGTGTTCCAGCGGCGCGGCATCGCGCTCCGCTCCTTCGGCCGCTACGTGGCGCGCGGCCTCAACATGGGGGTGGGGACCGACACCTACCCGCACAACATGCTCGAGGAGATGCGGCAGGTCGCCATGAACGCGCGCCTGATGGCCGAGACCGTCTGGGACCTGCGCACGGCGGACGTGTTCGACGCCGCGACGCTCGGCGGCGCGAAGGCGCTCGGCCGCGACGACATCGGCCGCATCGCGCCCGGTGCGCGGGCCGACCTCGTCCTCGTGGACGCGACGCATCCGGCGATGCGGCCGCTGCGCGACCCCGTCCGCTCGCTCGTCTTCGCGGCGGCCGACAGGGCGGTGCGCACCGTCGTCGTGGACGGCCGCACGGTCGTGGAGGAGGGACGCTGCCTCACGCTCGACTACGCGGACGCCGCCGCGCGCCTCGAGGCGGCGCAGCGCCGCGCCGAGGCCGGGGTCGCCGCCCTCGACTATGCCGGCCGCGACCACCTGACGATCTCGCCGCTCGCCTACCCGACGGCCTGACCGCGCCGCGTCTCCCCGCTGCCGTCCGGAGACCGTCGGCAGGGGGGAACGGCCGGGCGCTGCAACCTCCGGCCGATTGACGCTTCGGCCGACCGGGAACATAACAAGAACGAACGAACGCGGTGAATCGGCATGGGCGAGGTGCGGGCAGGGGCGACGGAGGGACGGCCGGATCCGGAGCTGGCGGACGCCATCGAGGCCTATCTCAAGATCACGCGGGGCGACGTCCGGCAGGCGCTCGCCCTGTCGGTGGCGGACGCCATCGCCGTGACGCGGCTCGTCTCGACGGGCTACGCGCGGCTGCGGCAGCCGAAGCGGCGCTGGCTGGGGCGCGGCGAGGACCGGGAGGCGTGAGCGTTCCGGCGGGACCGGAGGGCGTGTAGGGTCCGGCATGGATGCCGCGCCGAACCCGGACCCGTTCCTCGCCTCGCTGCCGGTGCTGCGCGCCTTCGCGGACGTCGCGGATCCGCGGGCGTACCGGCCGCTGCCGGCCGATTGGTCGATCGGCATCGCGGACGTCGTCCATTCGACGGAGGCGATCGCGGCCGGCCGCTACAAGACCGTCAACATGGCCGGCGCGGCCGCCATCGCGGCCGTGTCGAACGCGCTCGGCCAGGCGGCCTTCCCGTTCGCGTTCGGGGGCGACGGCGCGAGCTTCGCCGTTCCGCCCGCCTGGCTCGACGCCGCCCGGGACGCGCTCGCGGCGACCGCGACGCTGGTCTCGGAGGAGTTCGACCTCGACCTCCGGGTCGCGATCGTGCCGGTCGCGGCGATCCGCGAGGCCGGCTTCGACGTCACGCTCGCCCGGTTCGCGGCCTCGCCGGACCTCCACTACACGATGTTCTCCGGCGGCGGCCTCGCCTGGGCGGAGGCGCGCATGAAGGCCGGGTCCTTCGCGCTGCCGGCCGCCCCGCCCGGCACGCGTCCCGACCTCACGGGGCTCACCTGCCGGTTCGACGAGGCGCCGAGCCGGCGCGGCACCATCCTGTCCGTCATCGCGCGGCCGGCCGACGGGCGAGGCGGCGCGGCCTTCGCGGCGCTGGTCGGCGACATCCTGGCGATGGCGGAGGGCAGTCCCGACATGGCGCGCCCGATCTCCGGGTCGGGCCCGCCGCTCGCCTGGCCCTCGCGCGGGCTCGATCTCGAGGCCCGGTTCAGCCGGCCGGCCGGCGCCTCCGCCCGGTGGCACCGGTTCAAGCTCGCGGTCCGGTCGGCCGTGGCCGTCCTCCTGTTCCGATTCCGCGTGCCGATCGGGCGGTTCGATCCGGGCCGCTACCTCGCCGAGCTCGTGGCCAACACGGATTGGCGCAAATACGACGACGGCCTGCGGCTGACGCTCGACCTCGACCCGGCGCTGGCGGACGCCATCGAGGCCCGTCTCGCCCGGGCGGAGCGGGAGGGAATCGCCCGGTCCGGCACCCATCGGCAGGCGGCGTCGCTCATCACGTGCATCACGCCCTCCGTCCACCGCTCGGACCACATCCACTTCGTGGACGGCGCCGCGGGCGGCTACGCGGCGGCCGCCGCCTCGCTCAAGGCGTGACGGGTCCGCCGGGTCGGGCCGCCGATTCGACGGCCGCGAGGTGGTCGCGGACGGCGCGCTCGGCCTCGCGCTCGATCAGGCGGTAGCGCGCGACGAGATGATGGCCGAACGGCGTGAGGGTCGCACCGCCGCCCCGGCGGCCGCCGCCCTGGGCCGCGACCAGCGGGCTCGCGAAGCGCGCGTTGAGGTCGGCCACGAGCTCCCAGGCTCGCCGGTAGGACATCGCCATCGAGCGGCCGGCGGCCGAGATGGAGCCGTGCTCGGCGATGCGCTCGAGGAGGGCGATCTTGCCGGGCCCGAGCCGGCCCGATCCGTCGAGGTCGATGCGGATGCTCAGCTTCGCCATGAATCGATCGCTCCATCGGACCGGCCGGGATCGAGCGCCACGCTCTTGACGATGGCATGGACGGGCGTGCCGGGCGCCAGCGCGAGCGTGGCGGCCGACCGGCGGGTGAGGCGGGCGAGGAGGTCCGCCCCGCCGCAGCGCAGGGAGACCGTGAGGCTCGGCTCGCCCTCCCGCCCCGCGCCGACCGCCGTGATGCGCCCGGCCAGGACGTTGAGGGCGCTGCCGGCGCCGGCACGAGAAGCGGGCCGGCCGGGGTGTCGAGGCGCGTGAGGCCGAAGGCCGGGTCGTGGTCCGCGACGGTCGCGTCCAGGATCGCGCCGGCGTCGGGTCCGTCCGAGAGGCCCGGGAGGTCCAGCCGGGCGAACAGGGTCGAGACCGGACCCGCCCCGACGACGCGTCCCGCCTCGAGGACGACCGCGTGGTCGGCGAGCCGGGCGACCTCCGGCAGGGCGTGCGAGACGTAGAGGATCGGCAGGCCCGCCTCGTCGCGCAGGCGCTCGAGGAAGGGCAGGATCTCGGCCTTGCGGGCCGCGTCGAGGGCCGCCAGCGGCTCGTCCATGAGGAGGAGGCGCGGCTTCGCCATCAGGGCCCGGCCGATCGCGACGCGCTGGCGCTCGCCGCCCGAGAGGCCGGCGACGCGCCGCCCGAGCAGACCCTCGATGCCCAGCATGGCGATCACGGCGTCGAGCGACAGGCCGGGCTCGCCGCGCGGCGCGAAGACCCGCCCGAACAGGAGGTTCCGCCGCACGCCGAGATGCGGGAAGAGCCGCGCGTCCTGGAACACGTAGCCGACGCGGCGGCGATGCGGCGGCAGCCGGATGCCCGCCTCCGTGTCGGTCAGCACCGTGCCGTCGGCGACGATCCGGGCGCGCTCGGGCCGGACGAGGCCCGCGACCGCGTCGACGAGGGTCGTCTTGCCCGATCCCGACGGGCCGAAGATCGCCGTGACGCCGGCCGGCGCCTCGAAGGCGGCGTCGAGCCGGAACGCGCCCTGCCGATGCGAGACCGCGACGGAGAGCGTCACGCGGCCATCCGCCGGGCCACGCGCCGGGCGAGCCATTCCGACAGGGCGAGGGCGGCGAGCGACACGACGACCGAGATCAGCGTGAGGCGCATCGCGCCGGCCTCGCCGCCCGGCACCTGCGTCAGGGTGTAGATGGCGGAGGGCAGGGTCTGCGTCTCGCCGGGAATGTTCGAGACGAACGTGATGGTGGCGCCGAACTCGCCCATGGACTTGGCGAAGGCGAGGATGGCGCCCGCGACGATCCCGGGCAGGACGAGCGGCAGCGTCACGCAGGCGAAGACCGCCGCGGGCGGCGCGCCGAGCGTTCCCGCGGCGTCCTCCAGCTTGCGGTCGACCGCCTCCACGGACAGCCGGACCGCCCGCACGAGGAGCGGGAATCCCATGACGGCGCAGGCCAGCGCCGCGCCCGTCCAGCGGAAGGCGAGCGTGACGCCGAAGGTCTCGTAGAGGAAGCCCCCGATGGGGCCGCGCCGGCCGAACCCGACCAGGAGGAGGTAGCCCGTCACGACGGGCGGCAGGATGAGCGGCAGGTGGACGATCGCGTCCAGCGCCGCCTTGCCCGGGAACCGCCCCCGCGCCAGCAGGAGCGCCACCCCGATCCCCGGCCCGAGGCTCGCGGCCGTCGCCGTGCAGGCGACGAGCAGCGAGAGCCGCAGGGCGGACCATTCCTCCGGCCGCAGCCACTCCGTCATGGGGCCGGGGATCCGCTCACGATCCGCCGGCCGGCTGGTTCACGACCCGGAAGCCCTGTCGCTCGAAGGCGGCCTTCGCGGCCGGGCCGCGCAGGAAGTCCAGGAAGGCGGCCGCGTCCGGGTGGGTCGAGTCGCGCGTGAGGGCCGCGGGGTAGAGGATGGGCGGGTGGCTGTCGGCCGGGAAGGTCGCGACCACCTTCACGTTCGGGTCGGCGGCGGCGTCGGTCGCGTAGACGATGCCGAGGGGCGCCTCGCCGCGGGACACGAGGGTGAGAGCGCCCCGGACGCTGTCCGCCTGCGCCACCTTGCCCTTCACGCCCTCCCAGGCGCCGAGCGTCTCCAGCGCGGCCTTGCCGTACTTGCCGGCCGGCACCGCCTCGACGTTACCCATGGCGAGCCGGCCCGTCCCGAGCGCCGCGCCGAGGCCGGGCCCGATCGCCGGGGCGCCGGCGGCGTCCTTCGGCGCGATCAGCACGATCGCGTTCGCCAGCAGCGTCACGCGGGTCGCGGGGCGGATCAGCCCCTTGGCGGCCGCGACGTCCATCCAGTCGAGGTCGGCCGAGACGAACAGGTCCGCCGGCGCGCCCGCCTCGATCTGCTTCGCGAGCGTGTTCGAGGCCGCGAAGGAGATGCGGGGGGCCGGCTTGCCGGAGGCGGTCCAGGCCGCCCCGATCTCGTCCAGGGCGTTCTTGAGGCTCGCCGCCGCGAAGACCACCGGACCCGCGCCCTGCGCCCGGGCCGGCACGGCGCCGAGCGGGGCGAGGCCGAGGACGCCGGCGAGGAGCCAGCCTGTCAGATCGCGCCGCCGCATCACGTCGTCCCTCCCATCGCCGTATCCCGTCGGATATAGCGTTCGGGCGGCGTCGTCCATGCGGCAGCGTTTCGGGTTGCGGGCCGGGCCGCGCCGGGCCAGAGCACGGCTCGAGCCCGCCGCGACGGGCCGGGAGGATCTCGATGCTCAGGAACGCGCGCCCCTTCGACTTCGATCTCGGCGAAACGGCCGATGCGATCCGCGACAGCGTCCGCGACTTCGCCCAGAACGAGATCGCGCCGCGCGCCGACGAGATCGACCGCACGAACACGTTCCCGCGCGACCTCTGGCCCCGCATGGGCGCGCTCGGGCTGCACGGCATCACGGTCGAGGAGGAGTACGGCGGCACGGGGCTCGGCTACCTCGAGCACGTGGTCGCCATGGAGGAGGTGTCCCGCGCCTCCGCCTCGGTCGGCCTCTCCTACGGGGCGCATTCCAATCTCTGCGTGAACCAGCTGCGCCGCAACGGCTCGGACGCGCAGAAGCGCAAGTACCTGCCGAAGCTGATGTCGGGCGAGCATGTCGGCTCGCTCGCCATGTCGGAGCCGGGCGCGGGCTCGGACGTCGTGTCCATGAAGACCCGGGCCGACAAGCGCGGCGACCGCTACGTGCTGAACGGCTCGAAGTTCTGGATCACGAACGGGCCCGAGGCCGAGACGCTCGTGGTCTACGCCAAGACCGACCCGGAGGCGGGCTCGCGCGGCATCACGGCCTTCATCGTCGAGAAGGGCATGAAGGGGTTCCGCACCGCCCAGAAGCTCGACAAGCTCGGCATGCGCGGCTCCGACACCTGCGAGCTCGTCTTCGAGGAGTGCGAGGTTCCGGCCGAGAACGTGCTCGGCGAGGTCGGGCGCGGCGTCACCGTCCTCATGTCCGGGCTCGACTACGAGCGGGCCGTGCTGGCGGCGGGCCCGCTCGGCATCATGCAGGCCTGCATGGACGTGGTCATGCCCTACGTCCACGACCGCAAGCAGTTCGGCCGCTCCATCGGCGAGTTCCAGCTCGTCCAGGGCAAGGTCGCCGACATGTATGTCGGCATGAACGCCTGCAAGGCCTACGTCTACGCGGTCGCGAAGGCCTGCGATCGCGGCGAGACCACCCGCGAGGACGCGGCCGGCGCGATCCTCTACGCGGCCGAGAAGGCGACGCGCTGCGCGCTCGACGCGATCCAGCTGCTCGGCGGCAACGGCTACATCAACGAGTACCCGACCGGCCGCCTGCTGCGCGACGCCAAGCTCTACGAGATCGGCGCCGGCACGTCCGAGATCCGCCGCATGCTGATCGGCCGCGAGCTGTTCGAGAAGACCGCCTGACGGGGCGGGACCCGCGACCGACGTTGACAGCCCCGAGGATCCTTCGCCGGCTCGCCCCATGACGACGCTCACGATCCACGATGTACCTGACGACGTCGCGGAGCGGCTTCGACGGCGTGCCGTTGCGAGCGGGCGGACCTTGGAGGCCGAAGTTCGCGTGGTTCTGGGGGACGCCACATCGGATGCCGACGACGCGAGGCAGCGGCCGGAACGGTCGGCGTCGGTCCGAGCAGCGCAAGCCGCTTTCATATCCCTTCGCGACCCATCGAGGTCGATCGTCGACGAGCTGCTCGCCGAGCGGAGGGGCGAGGCCCGGCGCGATGACGACGCCTCGCGGACGACCAGTTCGGATCGATGTCGGCCGTCGACCTGTCTGAGGTGATCGCGAAGATGCTCGATCTGGGCGCCGGGCCAGACGTCGTCTTCGGCAACTCGAGCGGTTGGCTTTCGGTGTCGCGCCGTTCGACGCGGGCCGGGCACGCGCCGCCGCTCTTCTGCGGCCTACGACCCGCGGCCGGAACATCTCGTTTGCCGACAGGGCCTGCCTCGCTCTCGGTCTCGAGATGCGACTTCCGGTCGTGACCGGCGACCGCGCCTGGACGGCACTCGGACTGAAGATCGAATTCGCGCTGATCCGCTGAGCGGCGACGGGCACTCCCGTTATCTGGCGGCCCCGTTCTCCCCGAAATAGTCCGGGTGGGTCTCGCGCAGCGTGTCGACGAACTCGATCGAGCGGGAGAGGTGGTCGCGCAAGGCCGCCGCGGCGGCGTCGGGGTCGCCGGCCTCGATCGCGTCCACGATCGCCGTGTGGGCGCGCAGGATCTCGCGCATCTTGCCGGCGACGGGCAGGTTCAGGTGCCGGAGCCGGTCGATGTGGCCGGCCTGCCGGCGGACCAGCGACCACAGGTCGGGGACGCCGGCCGCCTCGTAGGTGAGGCGGTGGAAGCTCTGGTCGGCGGTCGCAAAGGCCTCCATCTCGCCGAGCTCCGCGAAGGCGGCTCCCTGCCTGACGAGGCTGCGCAGCCGAGCCACGACGCCCGGGTCCCGCGCCTGCGCGACCGTCCGCACGATCTCGATCTCGACGGCGCGGCGCAGGAACTGGGCGCGCCGGGCCCGCTCGAGGTTGATCGGCGCCACGATGGTCGCGTGCTGGGGAAAGATCTCGACCAGCCCTTCCTCCTGAAGGCGCAGCAGCGCGTCCCGGACGGGCGTGGAGCTGACCCCGAAGCGCTCCTGCAGCGCGGCGCGCGACAGGACCGCGCCGGGCGCGAGCCGGAACGTCACGATGTCGTCGCGCAGCGTCTCGAACAGGGACGCGCCGTTCCGCCGCGCCCGGCCGCTATCGACGGGACCGGTCTCCATGCCGCCCTCCTGCCTCGCGACGCGACGCCGCTTGACGCACTAATGCATTAGTGTTTCACTCGGGACAAGAGCAGGCGGGCGCTTCGGCGTCGAGCCCAACGGACCGGCCGTCGCGCCGGTCGCCTCAGGTTCCGGGAGGACACCATGCTGAACCGCCGACAGGCGCTCGGAAGCGGCGTCGCGGCCGCCATGCTGGCGACGGGCGGAGCCCGCGCCCAGGCGCGCGAGGTCTCGATCAGCCGGCAGCCCGGCATCCTCTACATGCCGCTGCACGTCATCGAGAAGTACCGGCTCCTCGAGAAGCATGCCGAGCGGCTGGGCCTGCCGGGCACGAGCGTGAAGTGGCTGTCCTTCGCCAACGGCGGCGCCCAGCAGGACGCGCTGCTCGCCGGCGGCGTCGATCTCGTGAACACGGGGACGGGCCAGCTCCTCCTGCTCTGGGACCGCACGCGGGGCGGCGTGAAGGGCATCGTGGCGAGCTGCGCGCTGCCCCTGAAGCTCGTGACGCGCGACCCGCGCATCCAGTCGCTCAAGGATTTCGGGCCGGGCGACAAGATCGCGGTTCCGACCGTGAAGACGTCGACGCAGGCGATCCTGCTCCAGATCGCCGCGGCCGAGATGTTCGGGCCGGACAAGTACGCCCATTTCGACCCCATGACGGTGCAGATGGGCCACCCGGACGCCTTCGTCGCCATGAAGAACGCCTCGCACGAGGTGCGCAGCCATTTCGGCGCGCCGCCCTTCGACTTCTACGAGCTGAAGGAGGTGGGCGGCGCCCGGCTCCTCACGGATTCGGCGAAGATCCTCGGCGGGCCGCTGTCGCAGGGACAGTTCTTCACCACGACGAGGTTCGCGGAGGCGAACCCGAAGATCGTCGAGGCCCTGATGGCGGCGGCCGTCGAGGCGAAGGCCATGATCGGCGCGGACCTCAAGGCCGGCGTGGAGGCCTATCGGGAGATCAACAACGACAGGACCCCGGTCGAGACGCTGCTCGAGCTCCTGTCGCAGCCCGGCATGCAGGAGTTCAACCTGCAGCCCCAGGGCACGATGAAGTTCGCCGCCCACCTGCACCGGGTCGGCACGCTGAAGCGCATGCCCGACAGCTTCAAGGACTACTACCTGCCGATCGCGCACGACCTGCCGGGCAGCTGAGCCGCCACCCGATCCCCCCACGAACCCGCAACGGCGAGGACCAGGCCGTGACCCAGCCCCTGCTCGACGTCTCCGGCGTCACGCTGCGCTACAAGACGTCGGCCTCCGTCGTCACGGCGACGGAGCGCGTCTCGTTCCAGGTCGGACGGTCGGACCGCTTCGTGCTGCTCGGGCCCTCGGGCTGCGGAAAGTCGACGCTGCTCAAGGCGGTCGGCGGCTACATGAGGCCGTCCGAGGGCGAGATCACCATCAAGGGCCGCAAGGTCACCGAGCCGGGCCCGGACCGGATGATGGTCTTCCAGGAGTTCGACCAGCTCCTGCCCTGGAAGACGGTGCTCGGCAACGTCATGTTCCCGCTGCTCGACGCCCGCAGGCTGCCGCGCCGCGAGGCCGAGGAGAGGGCCCGGCACTACATCGAGAAGGTGAACCTCACCCGCGCCGTGGACGCCTACCCGCACACGCTGTCGGGCGGCATGAAGCAGCGCGTCGCCATCGCGCGCGGCATGGCCATGGAGCCGGACATCCTGCTCATGGACGAGCCCTTCGCGGCGCTCGACGCGCTGACGCGGCGCACCTGTCAGGACGAGCTGCTGCAGCTCTGGGACGAGACGCGCTTCACCGTGCTCTTCGTCACCCATTCCATCGCGGAGGCCATCAAGGTCGGCAACCGCATCCTGCTCCTCTCGCCCCATCCGGGCCGCGTCACGGCGGAGGTGACGGACGTCGACACGGCGTCCGCGCTCGACGGCTCGGCCGGCCGGCTCGAGACGGAGATCCACGACATGCTGTTCGCCGACGAACCGGCCCACGCGGAGTGACCACCATGTCGTCGGGGATCGTCGTTCCGCCCGCGGGCGCTCCGGCCGCGCGGCCGCCGTCCCAGGCCCGCATCGTCCGCCGTCCGACGGCGGGGCCCGCGTCGTCCGAGGTCGAGAAGCCGCTCGGGCTCTTGGAACGCGCCTGGGATTCGGCGACGGTCCGCAAGGCCGTCATCATCGTCATCCTGGGGCTCGTCTGGGAGGCCTACGGGCGCTGGCTCGACAACCCGCTCCTCTTCCCGACGCTGACCGAGACCCTGCAGGCGCTCTGGGCGAACATCCTCACGGGCGTGATCCCGGCACGCGCCTGGGCCTCCGTGAAGGTGCTGCTGATGGGCTACGTCGCGGGCGTCGCGCTCGCCGGGCTCCTCACGATCGTGGCCATCAACACGCGCATCGGCTCGGACTTCCTCGAGACGATGACGGCCATGCTGTCGCCGCTGCCGGCGATCGCGCTGCTGCCGCTCGCCCTCATCTGGTTCGGGCTCGGCAACGGCTCGCTCGTCTTCATCCTGGTCCATTCCGTCCTGTGGCCCGTCGCCCTGAACACCCATTCGGGCTTCCGGGGCGTGTCGCAGACGCTGCGGATGGTGGGCCGGAACTACGGCCTGAAGGGCTTCCGCTACATCTTCAAGATCCTGATCCCGGCGGCCTTCCCGTCCATCCTCGCGGGCCTCAAGATCGGCTGGGCCTTCGCCTGGCGGACGCTGGTCGCGGCGGAGCTCGTCTTCGGCGTCTCGTCGGGGCAGGGCGGTCTCGGCTGGTTCATCTTCGAGAACCGCAACCTCCTCGAGATCCCGGCCGTCTTCGCGGGCCTGCTCACCGTCATCCTGATCGGCCTCGTGGTCGAGAACCTGATCTTCAGGAACATCGAGCGCCGCACCGTCATGCGCTGGGGCCTGCAGAGCTGAGCGGCCTGCCGCCTTCGGGGCGGGGCGGCGACACACAGAGCGAGACCGGAACCATGAGCGACCAGGACGACCCGACACGCCGCTCCGACCGATGGTTCGGACCCGACGACCTGCGCTCGTTCGGGCACCGGTCGCGCATGAACCAGATGGGCTATTCGGCCGAGGATTACGTCGGCAAGCCCGTCATCGCGATCATCAACACGTGGTCGGACTTCGCGCAGTGCCACGCCCACTTCAAGCAGCGCGTCGAGGACGTGAAGCGGGGCGTGCTGGAGGCCGGCGGGTTCCCGGTCGAGCTGCCGGCGATCTCGCTGTCGGAATCGACCGTCAAGCCGACGACCATGCTCTACCGCAACTTCCTCGCCATGGAGACCGAGGAGCTGATCCGCTCGCAGCCGGTCGACGGCGTGGTGCTGATGGGCGGCTGCGACAAGACCACGCCCGGGCTCCTCCTGGGCGCGACCTCGGCCGGCGTGCCCGCCATCTTCGTGCCGGCGGGCCCCATGCTGCGCGGCAACTGGCACGGCCGGGTGCTCGGCTCCGGCTCCGACGCCTGGAAGTACTGGGACGAGCGCCGGGCCGGCAACATCTCCGACAAGGACTGGTCGGAGATGGAATCGGGCATCGCGCGCTCCTACGGCGTCTGCATGACCATGGGCACGGCCGCCACCATGACGGCGCTGGCCGACGCGATCGGCATGTCGCTGCCCGGCGCCTCCTCCATCCCGGCCGCGGACGCGAACCACATCCGCATGGCGGCCGCCTCCGGCCGGCGCATCGTCGCCATGGTGCGCGAGGGGCTGACGCCGGAGAAGATCCAGACGGAGGGCGCCTTCCGCAACGCCATCGTCGTCGCCATGGCGATGGGCTGCTCGACCAACGCCGTCATCCACCTCGTGGCGATGGCCCGCCGGGCCGGCCACGCGATCGGCCTCGACGATTTCGACGCCGCCTCCCGCAAGGTGCCCGTGATCGCCAACATCCGCCCGTCCGGCACGACCTATCTGATGGAGGACTTCTACTACGCGGGCGGCCTCCTCGGCATGATGACGCGCCTGCGGGACTTCCTCGACCTGTCGCAGATCAGCGTCTCGGGCCGGACCTGGACGGACACGCTCGAGGGCGCGGAGGTCTACAACGACGACGTCATCCGGCCGCTGGATCGCGCGATCTACCAGGAGGGCGCGCTCGCCGTGCTGCGCGGCAACCTCGCGCCGAACGGCTGCGTGATGAAGCCGTCGGCCGCGGCGCCGCATCTCCTGCGCCATTCCGGCCCGGCGCTCGTCTTCGACGACTACCCGGCCCTGAAGGCCAACATCGACCGCGACGACCTCGACGTGACGGCGGACAGCGTGCTCGTGCTGCGCAACGCCGGGCCGCTCGGCGGGCCGGGCATGCCCGAATGGGGCATGCTGCCCATCCCGAAGAAGCTCGTGCAGGCGGGCGTGCGCGACATGGTCCGCATCTCGGACGCCCGCATGTCGGGCACGAGCTACGGCGCCTGCATCCTGCACGTCTCGCCGGAGAGCTACGTGGGCGGGCCGCTCGCGCTCGTGCGGACGGGCGACGTCATCTCGGTCGACGTCGCGGCCCGCACGCTCTCGCTCGACGTGCCCGAGGCGGAGCTCGCCGCCCGCCGGGCGGCGCTGGCGCCGCCGGTGCCGCGCTACGAGCGCGGCTACGGCTGGATGTTCTCGCGCCACATCGCGCAGGCCGACCAGGGCTGCGACTTCGACTTCCTGCAGAGCGATTTCGGCGCCCCGGTGGCGGAGCCCGCGATCTTCTGACGAGGGCGGCCATCCCGCTCGTCCCGGCGGCTGCCGGGACCCAGCCGCCGCCCTGGATGCCGGCCTCCGCCGGCATGAGCGCTTCTTCTGGAGGATTCCCATGCCGCTGTCCGACACGACCCGCGCCAAGCTGAAGACCGTCTCCACGGCGACCCTCTGCACGGCGCTCTTCAAGCGCGGCTTCCGCAACCAGTACGTCCAGGACGTGCGGCCGCTCGGCTTCAAGGGCGAGACGATGGTCGGCGAGGCGTTCACGCTGCGCTACATGCCGGCCCGCGAGGACCTGAACGCGCTGTCGGTCTTCCAGGACCGGGCGCATCCGCAGCGCAAGGCCGTCGAGGATTGCCCGCCCGGCTGCGTCTTCGTCATCGATTCCCGCAAGGACGCGCGCGCGGCCTCCGCCGGCGGCATCCTCGTCTCCCGCCTCATGATGCGCGGCGTCGCCGGGGTCGTGACCGACGGCGGCTTCCGCGACAGCCCGGAGATCGCGGGCCTCGCCATCCCGGCCTACCATTCCCGCCCGGCCGCGCCGACCAACCTCACCCTCCACCAGGCGATCGACATCAACGTGCCGATCGGCTGCGGCGACGCCCCGGTCTTCCCGGGCGACGTGATCGTGGGCGACGGCGAGGGCGTGATCGTGCTGCCCGCCCACCTCGCCGACGACCTCGCCGACGAGGGCGTCGAGATGACGGCCTTCGAGGATTTCGTGACCGAGAAGGTGCTGGAGGGCCGCTCCATCCTCGGCCTCTACCCGGCCACCGAGGAGCAGACCAAGACCGACTTCGCCGCCTGGCGACAGGCCAAGGGCCGCTGACCGGCGGGGGCGGCCTCCGCCGGCATGAGCGGCTGGCACCCCATCCGCTCATCCCGACGCAAGTCGGGACCCATCCCCACGGCTGGGGTACCGGCCTTCGCCGGTATGAGCGGTGTGGGTTTCCTAGGGGCCACGCACACCCCCTCCGCTCATCCCGACGCAAGTCGGGATCCATCCCACGGCTGGGGTAACGGCCTTCGCCGGTACGAGCGGGGGCGGGTTTCACAAGGGTCGCGAACACCCCCATCCGCCGGACCGAGCGGGGGCGGGTTCCGTGCGGAGAACGCCCCGGCGAGGGTCAGGCCGTCCGCAGGGGCGTCGCCTCGCCGCTGGTCGCGCGGAGCCGGTCGTAGGTCGCCTTGTCCATCGGCACGGCGTCCGGCCGGCCGAGGTCCTTCATGGGGATGCGGTAGGTCTCGCGGGCGCTGAAGCAGGCGATCGCCGCGATCGCCGTGATGCCGAGCGCGAGCGAGCCGACGATCAGCGGGATGTTGGCCGCGCCGGGCGGGGCCACGATGGCGAACAGGGCCGGCAGCATGGCCGTGACGGCCGTGCCGAGGTTCTGCGAGATGGCCATGGCGGAGACGCGCGTGCGGGTCGGGAACAGCTCCGGATAGAAGGAGGGGAACACGGCGTTGTAGCCCTGGTAGACGATCCCCCACATGAGCACGGACATGCCGATCGCGAGCGGCACGTTGCCGATCGAGATCGCGTAGAGGTAGCCGTAGGCGAGGAGCCCGGAGCCGAGCGCGCCCACGATGATGGGCGGGCGCCGGCCGATGCGGTCCGACAGGCCGCCCACGAACGGGATGACCAGCACGGCGACCACGTTCCCGACGACCGGGATCCAGAGATAGACGTCGGGCGCGAACCCGATCCCGTAGGCCGGCTGCACGGCGTAGGCCGCGCCGAAGATGGTCGCGACGACCGGGATGACGTTCATGAGCGCCATGCAGACGACCCGCAGCATGTCGCCGAAGCTCGTCGAGAAGGCCTCGACGATCGGCGCGCGCGGCGTCGCGTTCGTCCTCTCCACCTCCGCGAAGGCCGGCGTCTCGTCCACCTCTCGGCGGATGACGTAGCCCGCGATGATGACCACGAAGGAGAGGAGGAACGGGATCCGCCAGCCCCAGGACGCGAACTGGTCCTTCGGCATGTAGTGGGCGAGGGGCAGGAACACGGCCGCGGCGAGGATCTGCCCGGCCTGCACGCCCTGCAGCGTGAAGGAGGCGAAGAAGCCCCGCCGGCCGAAGGGCGCGTGCTCCATCGTCATGGACGACGCCCCCGAGATCTCGCCCGCCACGGCGAAGCCCTGCACGAGGCGGCAGATCACGAGAAGGATGGGCGCCAGGATGCCGACCTGGCCGTAGGTCGGCAGGAGCCCGACCGCGATGGTCGAGAAGCCCATCAAGAACATGCAGACGATGAGCACGTTCTTGCGGCCGTGCGTGTCGCCGAGGTGCCCGAGCACGAAGGCGCCGATGGGCCGGCTCACGTAGCCGACGCCGTAGGTCGCCAGCGAGGCGACGATCGCGACCGTCGGGTCGCTCGACGGGAAGAACAGCTGCGGGAAGATCAGCGACGCCGCCGTCGCGTAGATGAAGAAGTCGTAGTATTCGAGCGCGGAGCCGATCCATCCGCTCGCCGCCGCCTTCTTGGATTGGTGCCGGCCAGCCGGCTCGCCCGCAACGTTCGTCGCCATCCCGCTCTCCTCGCCGGGCGGGGGCCGGCGGGGGAGGGCGACGTCCGTCGGAGACGGATCGTCCGCCGTCCCTGCCGCCCGTCCTCCCCGGGGCCGTTGGCCCATTCTGTTCTGTACCGAACCCAGAGTAGCAGTCCGCGTCCGGCTGGCAAGCCGCATGGGCGTCCTCCGCCCGGTCAGCCCACGACTTTTCGCCCCGCCGATCCGGACGGCCGGGCGGCGGCAAGCGGCAGGGCGTCCGAGCGCTTGAGCTGCTTGAGGGCGAAGGAGGATTCGATGGAGGCCACGCCGCCGAGCCGGGTCAGCTTGTCCCGCAGGAAGCGCTCGTAGGATTCGAGATCCTCCACCACGACGCGCATCAGGTAGTCGCGCGGGCCCGTCATCAGGTAGCAATCGACCACCTCGGGCCAGCGCGCGACCGCGTCGGCGAAGCGGTCGAGCTCCTCCTCGCGCTGGCGCTCCAGCCGGATGGAGACGAACACCGAGACCGGCAGCCCGACCCGCGCCTGGTCGACCACGGCCGTGTAGCCCTTGATGATGCCGGCGCTCTCGAGGGCCCGCACGCGCCGCGCGCAGGGGGAGGGGGACAGGCCGACGGATTGCGCGAGATCGAGCGACGTCATGCGGCCGTCGGCCTGCAGGGCCGCGACGATCCGGCGGTCGATCTCGTCGAGCGTGGCTTTTGGCATGGATGGCCTGTCTCGGGACGTCCCGCGCAGGATCTAGCCAAAAGAGGGGTCCGACCCAACCGGCATTTGCCGACACTCGCTCCCTGCTGCCGATTACTGTCGGCCGCCATGACCGATCCGCGCCTCCCCTACCTCGACGCCCTGCGGGCGAAGGCCCTGTGGCTGTCCACCTGGACGATCCACAACGCGAACCACCTCCGCGCCTCGGCGGACGGCCTGAAGGTCGGCGGCCACCAGGCCTCGTCCGCCTCGCTCTGCACCATCATGACGGCGCTCTACGGCGCCGTGCTGCGGCCCGAGGACCGGGTCGCCGTGAAGCCGCATGCGAGCCCCGTCTTCCACGCGCTCCAGTACCTGTTCGGCCATCAGACCCGCGAGAAGCTGGAGGCGTTCCGGGCCTATGGCGGGGCGCAATCCTACCCGTCCCGCACCAAGGACGTGGACGACGTCGACTTCTCGACGGGCTCCGTCGGGCTCGGCGTCGCGCAGACGCTGTTCTCGGCGCTGGTGCAGGACTACGTCCACGCCAAGGGGTGGCGCGACGCGCCCGAGGGCAAGATGGTCGCCCTCATCGGCGATGCCGAGATGGACGAGGGCAACATCTTCGAGGCCCTGCTGGAGGGCTGGAAGCACGGCCTGCGCAACACCTGGTGGGTGGTCGACTACAACCGCCAGAGCCTCGACGCCGTGGTGCGCGAGGGCCTCTGGGCCAAGTTCGAGGCCATGTTCCGCAACTTCGGCTGGGACGTCGTGGTGCTGCGCCACGGCACGCTGCAGCAGGCGGCCTTCGCCGAGCCGGGCGGGGAGCGCCTGAAGGCCTGGATCGAGGCCTGCCCGAACCAGCTCTACTCGGCCCTGGCCTTCGGCGGCGGCGCGGCCTGGCGGCGCCGCCTGACGGACGAGCTCGGCGACCAGGGCCCCGTCTCGGCGCTGCTCGACCGGCGCTCCGACGACGAGCTCGCGGCGCTCATGGGCAATCTCGGCGGCCACGACCTGCCGATGCTGCTGGAGGCCTTCGAGGCCGCGCGCGCGCACGACCGGCCGGTCTGCTTCATCGCCTACACGATCAAGGGCCACGGCCTGCCGCTCGCCGGCCACAAGGACAACCATGCGGGCCTGCTCACGCCCTCGCAGATGGAGGTGTTCCGGGCCGGCATGACGGTGCGGCCGGGGCACGAATGGGACCATTTCGAGGGGCTGGACGTCGCCCCGGACGCCATGCGCCGCTTCCTCGATGCCGTCCCGTTCGTGCAGGCCGGGCGGCGTCGCTACGAGGCGCCGACCATCCCCGTGCCCGAGAGCCTGCCCGTGCCGAAGGCCGCCTCGCTTTCGACGCAGGCCGGGTTCGGGCTCCTCATGCACGAGATCGCCAAGGGCGACACGGAGCTCGCGAGCCGCATCGTCACGACCTCGCCGGACGTCACGGTCTCGACCAATCTCGGCGCCTGGGTGAACCGGCGCGGCCTGTTCGCCAAGGAGGAGATGGCCGACACGTTCAAGAAGGAGCGGATCCCGTCGACCTTCAACTGGACCTTCTCGCCCGCCGGCCAGCATCTCGAGCTGGGAATCGCGGAATCCAACCTGTTCATCGCGCTCTCCGCGCTCGGCCTGTCGCACTCGATCTTCGGCGAGCGGCTCCTGCCGGTCGGCACGCTCTACGATCCCTTCATCGAACGCGGCCTCGATAGCCTGAACTACGCCTGCTACCAGGACGCCCGCTTCGTCCTCGTCGCGACGCCGGCCGGCGTGTCGCTCGCGCCCGAGGGCGGCGCCCACCAATCCATCAAGACGCCGCTCATCGGCATGGGGCAGGACGGTCTCGCCTCCTTCGAGCCGGCCTTCGTGGACGAGCTCGCGATCCTGCTGCGCTTCGCCTTCGCGCACATGCAGCGCCACGGCGCGGCCGAGCCCGATCCCGCGACGGGCCTGCCGGACGCGGCCGGCGGCTCGACCTATTTCCGGCTCTCGACCCGGAGCCTGGAGCAGCCCTCCCGGGCGATCGATCCCGCGCTCGCGGCCGACATGATCGCGGGCGCCTACTGGCTGCGGAAGCCGGGCCCGAACGCGGAGGTCGTCGTCGCCTACCAGGGCGCGATCGCGCCGGAGGCGATCGAGGCCGTGGGCCTCATGGCGGAGGACCGGCGCGACGTCGGCCTTCTCGCCGTCACGTCCGCCGACCGTCTGCAGGCCGGCTGGACCGCGGCGACGGGCACGAGCCACGTCGAGCGGCTGCTCGCCGACGTGCCCTCGCATTGCGGGCTCGTGACCGTGCTCGACGGCCATCCGGCGACGCTCGGCTGGCTCGGCTCCGTGCGCGGCCACCGGGCCCGCGCGCTCGGCGTGACGCGCTTCGGCCAGACGGGCACGATCGCCGACCTCCACCGGCATTTCGGCATCGACGCCCAGGGCATCGCGGCGGCCGCCGAGGCCATCGCGCCCGGCCGCCGCATCCGCCATCTCCGCCTGGCGTGATCCGAAGGGATCGCCCTCCCTTCGTCATGCTGAGGAGCCCGCGAGAGAGGGCGTCTCGCAGCACGCATCACGGGCGCGCGGGCTTCGAGACGCGACCCTCCGGGCCGCTTCTCAGCATGACGAGCGCGTGCGGGCAGCGACCGCGGACCCCGCTTGACGCCCCGTCGCCCGGACCCCTACCGCAACGGAAAGGCCGGGCGAGCCGGCGGGAGGATCAGGCATGAAGGTCGATGGCATCGCGGCGATCGTCACGGGCGCGGCGTCCGGGCTCGGCAACGCCACCGCCCGGGCGCTGGCGGCGGCGGGCGCCAAGGTGGCGCTGCTCGACCTGAACCAGGAGGCGGCGGCCGGAACGGCGCGCGAGATCGGCGGCATCGCGCTCGCCTGCGACGTCTCGGACGCGGCGAGCGCCGAGGCGGCCGTCGCGAAGGCCGCCGCGGAGCATGGCCCGGCCCGCATCCTCGTGAATTGCGCGGGCATCGCGCCGGCGGCCAAGATCGTCGGCAAGGCCGGCCCGGCGGACCTCGCGGCCTACGCGAAGGTGATCTCGGTCAACCTGATCGGCACGTTCAACATGATGCGGCTCGTGGCGGCCGGCGCGCAGCCGCTCGAGGCGCTGGAGGGCGGCGAGCGGGGCGTCATCGTCTCGACGGCCTCCGTCGCGGCCTACGAGGGCCAGATCGGGCAGGCGGCCTACGCCTCCTCCAAGGCCGGCGTCGTCGGCCTGACGCTGCCCGCGGCGCGCGAGTTCGCGCCCTTCGGCATCCGCGTCTGCGCCATCGCGCCCGGCATCTTCGAGACGCCGATGCTGCGCGGCCTCCCCCAGGAGGTGCAGGATTCGCTCGGCCGCACCGTCCCGTTCCCGCCGCGCCTCGGCAAGGCGGAGGAGTTCGCCCATCTCGTCATGGCGATCGTCGGCAACGCCATGCTGAACGGCGAGACCATCCGCCTCGACGGCGCCATCCGGATGCAGCCGCGCTAGGCGCTAGGGCCCCGGCCCGCCGCGAGACGGGCGCTCGCGGCCGGGTCGGACGCTTCCCGGAGGAGGTCCGCCCAGTCGTCCGGCGGGGCGTCCCGGTCCAGCATGCTTCGGAACACCGCGTAGGCGTCGCTGCGGGAGCCGTAGGTCCGAAGCGTCGTCTCGTCGTTGACCCAGGCGAAGACGAGGATCCTGGCTCGGCTGTCGTAGCGGAAGAAGAGGCGGAAGCGCCCGTTTCCGAACTTGGCCCTGAACCAGTGCCGGCGATCGGCACCCAGCGTGATGCCCTGGCGATAGTCCCCACGGGACGGGTCGCTCGGGATCGCCTCGAAGATCAGCCGCCTCAGGGCGGCGAGCAGCTTCGCGTTGGCGCTCGATTGGTAGCCCGCCGGATCCTTCGCCCGGGCCGCGGCGACGGCCGAGGTCAGCCGCTCCAGTTGGCCGAGCAGGAGCGGGTGGGCGTAGATCGCCCAACCGTGGACGGTGAGCACGGATCAGAGATCGACGGCCCCGTCGATCGGTTCGTCCGGCTCGCCCCGCATCGACCCGACCAGATCCTCGATCCTGGAGGCCAGAGCCGCGGGAAAGGCCTGCAAGGCGTCCGGCCGCCCGACCATGTCCTGCGCCAGGAAGGCGAGGAAGCGCTCCAGGACGGGATCGCTCTCCGACGTTCCGGCCCGTCGCAGGGTCACGCCGCCCTCGTCGATGCGGAAGGCGATCTCGTCGCCGGCTTCGACCCCGAGCGCCTGACGCACGGCCTTGGGCACCGTCGTCTGCCCCTTGGTCGTGATCCGGCTTCGTTCCTCGACGAGCATGGGTGCGGTCTCCGTCTCGATGAATAGTAAGGAAATTTCCTTACCCGTGCAACCTGCCCCCGGCCCATGCCCGCAGGCCCGCCCTGCGCGGGGGCGGGTTGACCCGCGGGCGGGCTGGCTCGATGGATGCTAGGGCCGGTGGGGGACCCGCGAGCCCCGAGGAGACATCCGTGACCGTTCTGCCGAACTCCCTCCAGGCGCGCGACATCGCCTTCCAGGTCCATCCCTACACGAACCTGCGCCGCCACGAGCGCACGGGTCCCATGGTGATCGAGCGTGGGTCGGGCATCCACGTCTACGACGACGCCGGCCGCGAATACATCGAGGCGATGTCCGGGCTCTGGAGCGTGGGCGTCGGCTTCGGCGAGGAGCGCCTCGTCCAGGCGGCCGCCAAGCAGATGGGCAAGCTGCCCTACTATCATTCCTTCACGCACAAGGCGAACGAGCCCGCGATCCTGCTCGCGGAACAGCTCGTCCGGATGACGCCGGCCGGGCTGGACCACGTCTTCTTCACCAATTCGGGGTCGGAGGCGAACGACACGGTCGTCAAGATCGTCTGGTACTACAACAACGCGATCGGCCGGCCGGAGAAGAAGAAGTTCGTCGCCCGCAACGGCGGCTACCACGGGATCACCATCGCGTCCGGGTCGCTGACGGGCCTGCAGGTGAACCAGAAGGGCTTCGACCTGCCGCTCGACTTCGTGCGCCACCTCACCTGCCCGCACTTCTACCGCTACGGCCACGACGGCGAGACGGAGGCGGCCTTCCTGGACCGGCTCGCGGCCGAGTTCGAGGAGCTGATCGAGCGCGAGGGCGCGCACACGATCGCGGCCTTCATCGGCGAGCCGCTCATGGGCGCGGGCGGCGTGCTCGTGCCGCCGGAAGGGTATTGGGAGCGCATGCAGGCCATCTGCCGCCAGCACGACATCCTGGTCGTGGCGGACGAGGTCATCAACGGTTTCGGCCGGCTCGGCATGACCTTCGCCTGCGAGCATTTCGGCATCCAGCCGGACATGCTCGTCCTGTCGAAGCAGATCACGTCCTCCTACCAGCCGCTCGCCGCCATCGTGTTCTCGGACGCGATCTACCAGGGCGTCGCCGACGGCTCGGAGGCGCTCGGCACCTTCGGCCACGGCTTCACGGCCTCCGGCCACCCGGTCGCGACCGCCGTCGGGCTCGAGAACCTCGCCATCATCGAGGAGCGCGGCCTCGTCCAGAACGCCGCGACCGTCGGCGCGCACCTGCAGCGCGCGCTGGCGCGCTTCGCCGACCACCCGCTCGTCGGCGAGATCCGCGGGATCGGCCTCATCGCGGCGATCGAGCTCGTGGCCGACAAGGCGACGAAGCGGCCCTTCGAGCCGCTCGGCAAGGTCGGCTTCTACCTGTTCGAGCGCGCCCAGGAGCACGGGCTGATCATCCGCAACGTGCGCGACGCCATCGCCTTCTGCCCGCCGATGATCATCACCGAGGCCCAGGTCGACGAGCTCGTCGCGCGCTTCGCCCGGGCGCTCGAGGAGACGACGGCCTGGGTCGAGGCCGGCATGCCGGCCGTCTGAGCCGGCCCCGCCCCCACCACCGATCACCCCGGCGAAGGCCGGGGCCCGGGCCGGGCATGGATCCCGACCTTCGTCGGGACGAGCGGGAGGGCGATCAGCCGGCGCGGTCGCCGCGCAGGCGCGGATCGAGGCGGTCGCGCAGGCCGTCGCCGAGGAGGTTCAGGCCGAGCACCGTCAGGGCGATCGCGAGGCCCGGCACGATCGCGAGATGCGGGGCCGCGGCGAGGAACGTCTGCGAATCCGCCAGCATCCGGCCCCAGCTCGGGTTCGGCGGCCGGACGCCCAGCCCGAGATAGCTGAGGCCGGCCTCCGTCAGGATGGCGAGCGCGAGCTGGATCGTCGCCTGCACGACGAGGACGCCCGCGATGTTCGGCAGCACCTCCGTCGCGACGATGCCGAGCGGCCGGCGCCCGAGCGAGCGCGCCGCCGCGACGTAGTCCTGCGCCAGGACGCCGAGCGCGAGCGCGCGCGAGACCCGCGCGAAGACCGGCACGTTGAAGATCGCGATGGCCAGGATGGCGGCCGTGGGCCCGGAGCCGAGGACGGCGCCGACCATGATGGCCGACAGGACCGCCGGGAACGCGAAGACGACGTCCAGGATCCGCATCACGACCGTCTCGAACGCGCCGCGCAGCGTCGCGGCCGCGCAGCCGAGCGCGATGCCGACGGCCGCGCCCGCCAGGACGGCCGGCAGGCCGAGGGCGAGCGAGTTCCAGGCGCCGCCGATCAGGAGCGAGAGCACGTCGCGCCCGAAATGGTCGGTGCCGAGCAGCCCCGCCTCGAGCGGCGGCTTCAGGCGGAGCGCGACGCGCACGCGCCCCGTCGGCTCGGGCGTCCAGACGAGCGACAGGAGCGCGGTCCCGACGAACAGCGTCGTCAGCGCCGCCCCGATCCGCAGGGGAAGGTCGCGGACCAGCCTCATGCGCGGCGCCTCAGCCGCGGATCGATGAAGACGTAGGCGACGTCGACGAGCGCGTTCACGGCGATGACGATCGCGGCGAGCAGCAGCACGACGTTGCGCACCACGACGAGGTCGCGCTGGGCCAGCGCCTGGAAGGCCAGCCGGCCGAGGCCCGGCAGGTTGAACACGTTCTCGACGAGGATCGCGCCGCCGATCAGGAACGGCAGCTGCAGGCCGAGGATCGTCACGACGGGCACGAGCGCGTTCGGCACGACGTGCCGCCAGAGCGCGACCCGGCCCGACACGCCCTTGGCCCGCGCGGTCCGCACGAAGTCCGCGCCGATCGCGTCGAGCGTGGCCGACCGCACGATGCGGGCGAGGATCGCGGCCTGGGGCAGGGCCAGCGCGAGGGCGGGCAGGACGAGGCTCCGCAGCGCCGGAAGCGGACCGGCGGACCAGCCGGGAAAGCCGCCGGCCGGGAACCAGCCGAGCCCGGTCGCGAAGACCAGGACGAAGAGGAGGCCGAGCCAGAAGTTCGGCACCGCGACGCCCACCTGGCTGACGAGGCCGACGAGCCGGTCCGTCGCCCGGCCACGGCGCGCGGCCGCCACCACGCCGAGCGGCAGCGCGAGCGCGACCGTGACGAGGAGCGCGAGCCCGGCGAGCGGCAGCGAGACGGACGGGCGTTCGGGGACGAGCGTGCAGACGGGTATCACGTAGGTGACCAAGCGGCCGAGATCGCCCGTCGCGAGCCCGGCG
>JAEUAC010000408.1 GCA_019695455.1 Methylorubrum extorquens
ATGAAGGCCGCGTTGAAGGCGCCTTCGCCGAAGATCGCGCGGAAATGATTGGGCAGCCGGAACGCCACGACGAAGGCGTCCGCGACCGGGCCGACGCCCATCACGGCCGCCGTCACGACGTCGCGCACGAAGCCCGTCAGGCGCGAGCCGAGGGTCCAGCCGCCGACGGACAGGATGCGAGCGAACATGGCGGGGCCGTGCGGGGAGGGCGGCGGGAAGTCAACCGGCAGGCCCGGCTTGATCTTCTGGCACGCTTCGTGACTGTCCTCGCCCCATGACGGACGGTCTGCCTTCCCCCGCCGCGAGCAGCGGCGGCCTCGCGGCGCACGAGGCGGCCGTGCGGCGCGACCTCGCGCTCCTCACCCTGCCGGCCGCGAACTGGCCGGCCCCGACCATCGGCCCCGACGGCCGGCCCGCGCTCGACGTGCTCGTCGTCGGCGCCGGCATGCTCGGCATCGGGGCCGCCGCGCGCCTCGTCTTCAAGGGCGTGCGGAACGTGCGGGTGCTGGACGCCGCGCCGCGCGGATCCGAGGGGCCCTGGACCACCTTCGCCCGTATGGAGACCCTGCGTTCGCCGAAGACGCTGACCGGCCCCTCCGCCGGCATCCCCTCCCTGACCTTCCGGGCCTGGTACGAGGCCTCGCGCGGGGTCGCGGCCTGGGACGCGCTCTACAAGGTCCCGAACGCCGTCTGGGTCGAGTACCTGACCTGGGTCCGCGACGTGCTGGACCTGCCGGTCGAGAACGGCACGTCCGTCGCCCGCCTCGATCCGGGCGGCGGGTTCGTGGCGGCCCGGCTCGGCTCCGGCGAGACGCTGCACGCCCGGCACGTCGTGCTGGCGACGGGCCGCGGCGGCTCGGGCGGGCCCTTCGTCCCGGACGTGGTCGACCGGGCGCTCTGGCCGGACCGGGCGGCGCATTCGTCGGAGGCCATCGACTTCGCGGCCCTCGCTGGCCGGCGCGTCGCCATCCTGGGCGCCGGCGCCTCGGCCTGGGACAACGCCGCGACCGCGCTCGAGGCGGGCGCCGCCTCCGTCGACATGTACCTGCGCCGGCGCGAGCTGCCGCAGATCAACAAGGGCCGGGGCTCGGCCTATCCCGGCTTCCTGCTCGGCTGGGGCGCGCTCGACGACGCGGATCGCTGGGCGCTCTCGGTCTGGCTCGAGGACCTGCAGGCCCCGCCGCCGCACGAGACCGTCCTGCGGACGCTGCGGAAGCCCGGCTTCGCCATCCATTTCGGCCGGCCCATCCGGGCGGCCCGGCGGACGGCCGACGGCGTCGCGCTGACGCTGGACGACGCGACCGCCGAGGCCGATTTCCTGATCGTCGGCACGGGGTTCCGGGTCGACCTTGCCGCGACGCCCGAACTCGCCCACCTCGCGGACCGGATCGCGACCTGGGGCGATCGCTACACGCCGCCGCCCGGCCTCGCCCGGCCGGACCTCGCGCGCTACCCCTATCTCGGACCCGGCTTCGAACTGATCGGGCGCGACGCCGAGGCGCCGGGCGATCTCGGGCGCATCCACCTGTTCAACTACGGCGCCCATGCTAGCCACCGCGGGCTGTCCGGCGACGTGCCGGGCATCGACGGCGGCTCGGAGAAGCTCAGCGCGCGGATCGTGGAGGCGCTCTTCCGCGAGGATCTCGGCCATGCCCGCCGGACGCTCGACGCCTATGCCGAGCCGGAACTCGAGGCGACGCCCTTCTTCACGCTCCGTCGCTGAAACGACCGCCATCCCGCTGACATCGCTGCCGAACGGGGCGGACGCTGCCGCGGCTCGGCCGGACAGTCCCCTGGAAAGGAATACCATGCAGCCAGCTCCCGCCCGGATCGGCGACCCGATCGACGCCGTCGACACGCCCGCCCTGATCGTCGACCTCGACGCGTTCGAGGCCAACATCGCCGCCATGGCGGCCTTCGGCCGGGAGGCCGGCATCGCAATCCGGCCGCACGCGAAGACGCATCGCTGCCCGGCCGTGGCCCTGCGCCAGGTGGAGGCCGGGGCGGTCGGCCAGTGCGTGCAGACGGTCGGCGAGGCCGAGGTGCTGGTCGCGGCGGGGATCGGCGACGTCATGGTCACGAACGAGATCGTGGATCCCTCGAAGCTCGCCCGCCTCGCCGCGCTCGCGGGGCGCGCCCGCATCTCGCTCCTGGCGGACTCTCCGGAGGGCGTGCAGCTCGCCGCGACCGCGGCCCACGAGGCCGGCGTGGACCTCGGCTGCCTCGTCGAGGTGGAGGTCGGGATGGGCCGCTGCGGTATCGCGGCGGGCGAGCCGGCGGCCGACCTCGCGCAGCGCATCGCGGACGCGCCCGGGCTCCGCTTCCTCGGCCTTCAGGCCTATAACGGCAGGGCGCAGCACCTGCCCCGACATGCCGACCGAGCGGCCGCGATCGCCCGGGCCGGGGAGGCCGTCCGGGAGACGCTAGCGGCGCTCGCGCGGCGGAACCTCGTCGCCGCGATCGTCGGCGGCGCCGGCACCGGCACCTACCCCATGGAGGCGGCGGCCGGTCTCTGGACCGAACTGCAGGTCGGCTCCTACGTGTTCATGGATCGCGAATACGTCGCCATCGAAGGGCCGACGGGACGGCCCGAGCCGGCGTTCCGCCAGAGCCTGTTCGTCCTCGCGACGATCGTCAGCCGGGCCGGCGCCGACAGGGCGGTGGCGAATGCCGGGCTGAAATCGATGAGCGCCGAGCAGGGCAAGCCCGGACTGGCCGGTCACGACGGGGCCGAGATCGTCGGCATCTCGGACGAGCACAGCCTCATCCGGCGCGACGGGGACGGCGACCTGCCGCGGCTGGGCGAGCGCGTCAGGCTCGTGCCGAGCCATTGCGACCCGACCGTCAACCTGCACGACTGGATCGTCGCGACGCGGGCCGGCAGGGTCGAGGAGATCTGGAGCGTCGCGGCGCGCGGCGCGAGCCGCTGACCCGAACGCGACAGGCCGCCGGCTGACGCCGACGGCCTTTTTCGTCTCGGGAGGATCCCGTCAGCGGCAGTCGCGGCGGGTGCGCGTCACCATCGAGCCGTCGTCGTCACGCTCGCGGACCGTCACTTCGCGGCATCCCGACCGCACGCTGCCCGTCCGGTAATCGTCGTCGCGCGAGCGCCGCACCACGTCGCGGTCCCTCATGTCCTCGCGCCGAAGCTGGTCGCGCTCCCGCTGCCGCGGCGAGCGCAGATCGACGCCCACCTGACCGCCGGGCCCGACCTCCAGCGTCTGGGCGGAGGCGGGTGCGGTCGAGACGAAGCTCGCGCCAAGCAGAGCGGCGGCGGATA
>JAEUAC010000317.1 GCA_019695455.1 Methylorubrum extorquens
GAGGTGCGGCCATGACCGCCCATCCCGTCCCCCTCCCCTCGGCCGACGCCGCGCTCGCGCTCGTCGACCGGCTGCGCGCCGCGCTCGGCGACGCCCACGTGGTGACCGATCCGGACGCGCTCGACCTGCACGTGAAGGAGGAGCGCGGCCTCTATGCGGGCTCGGCGCTCGCGGCCGTCCGGCCGGGCTCGACGGAGGAGGTCGCGGCCGTGCTGCGGCTCTGCGCCGAGGCGGGCCTGCCGGTCGTGCCGCAGGGCGGCAACACCGGCCTCGTGGGCGGCGGCGTGCCCTATGGCGGGATCGTGCTCTCGCTCGCCCGCATGAACCGCGTGCGCGAGGTCGACGCCGTCAACGCGACGCTGGTCGTCGAGGCGGGCTGCGTGCTTCTCGACGTGCAGAAGGCGGCGGCCGCGGCCGGGCTCCTGTTCCCGCTCTCGCTGCCGAGCGAGGGCTCCTGCCGGATCGGCGGCAATCTCGCGACGAACGCGGGCGGCACCGCCGTGCTCCGCTACGGCAACGCGCGCGAGCTCGTGCTCGGCCTCGAGGTCGTGCTGGCGGACGGGCGCGTCTGGAACGGGCTCACGGCGCTCCGCAAGGACAACACGGGCTACGACCTGAAGCACCTGTTCATGGGCTCGGAAGGCACGCTCGGAATCATCACGGCGGCCGTCCTCAAGCTGTTCCCGGCGCCGAAGGCGCGGGCGACGGCCTATGTCGGGCTCGCCTCCGAGCACGACGCGCTGCGCCTCTTCGAGCGCCTGCGGGCCCGGGCCGGCGAGGCGCTGACGGCCTTCGAGTACATGCCGCGCTTCGCGCTCGAGATCGTGCTGAAGCACGCGGCGGGCGCCGTCCGGCCGCTCGCCGGCGACCACCATTCCTACGCGCTCGTGGAACTCGCCTCCCCCAACGCGGAGGCGGACCTGCAGGGGCTGTTCGAGGAGATCCTGGGCCAGGCCTTCGAGGACGGGCTGGCCGAGGACGCGACCGTGACGTCATCCGAGGCGCAGCGGCTCGCGCTCTGGGCCCTGCGCGAGCGCCTGTCCGACACGCAGCGCTACGAGGGCGGCTCGATCAAGCACGACGTCGCCGTGCCCGTCTCGCGCGTGGCGGACTTCATCGCGGAGGCGAGCGCGGCCTGCGAGGCGGCGATGCCGGGTGCGCGCGTCTGCGCCTTCGGCCATTTCGGCGACGGCAACATCCACTTCAACGTCTCGCAGCCGGTGGGCGCCGACAAGGCCGCGTTCCTGGCCGAATGGCGCCGCATCAACCGCGTCGTGCACGACATCGTCCGCTCCATGCACGGCTCGATCTCGGCCGAGCACGGGATCGGCCTCATCAAGCGCGACGAGCTGATCCACTACAAGGACCCCGTCGCCCTCGACCTCATGCACACGCTGAAGAAGGCGCTCGACCCGGGCAACATCCTGAACCCCGGCAAGGTGCTGGCGCTCGGCGCCGACCTGCCGGATTCGCTGCCCATCGGGTCGGCCTGATGGCGGAGCCCGACCTCGACATCCTGGCGATCGGCGAACCCCTGATGGAGTTCGCCGCCATCGAGCAGGACGGCCGGTCGCTCTACCTGCCCGGCCACGGCGGCGACACGTCCAACGCGGCCATCGCGGCGGCCCGGCAGGGCGCGAGGGTCGCCTACGTCACCCATCTCGGCGACGATCCGTTCGGCCGCGAGTTCGTCGCGCTCTGGTCGCGCGAGGGCGTGGCGCACGATGCCGTCCGCCTCCGGCCCGACGCCCAGACGGGCATCTACTTCATCACCTACGGGCCGGACGGGCACGAGTTCTCCTACGTCCGCAAGGGCTCGGCCGCGAGCCGCATCGTCCCGGCCGACCTGCCGGACGGGCTCGTCGAGCGGGCGCGCGTGCTGCACGTCTCCGGCATCAGCCAGGCGATCTCGGACAGCGCCGCCGACACGGTGTTCGCCGCCATCGACCGCGCGAAGGGCGCGGGCCGCACGGTCTGCTACGACACGAACCTCCGGCTCGCGCTCTGGCCGCTCGACCGGGCCCGGGCCGTCATCCACGCGGCGGTCGCCCGCTCCGACATCGCCCGGCCGGGCCTCGACGACGCGCGGAAGCTCACGGGCCTCGACGATCCCGACGCGATCGCAGACTTCTACCTGGGGCTCGGACCCCGCCTCGTCGCCATGACGCTCGGCAAGGACGGCGTCCTGGTCGCGACGCCGGGCGACCGCCGCGTCATCCCGACCCGCCGGGTGGACGCCGTGGACGCGAGCGGCGCGGGCGACACGTTCGGCGGCGCCTTCCTGGCCGAGTGGGTCCTGCACGGAGACCCGTTCCGGGCGGCCGAATACGGCAACGCCGCGGCCGCCCTCAAGACGCTGGGTCGGGGAGCCGTGGCGCCGATGCCGCGCCGCGCGGCCGTGGAAGAGTTCCTGCGCACGGGTCGCGTCCCCGCCTGAACGCGCATGGCCGGCGCGAGGCCGGCCATGTTCGTCGGGTGGAGGGGCCTGCCGGTCAGAAGGCCGGCGTGCCGTAGCCGTAGCGGTCGTCGAGGCGGGCGGCCTCGTCCAGGTGCCTCTCGAGATGCGGCAGCGCCTGGCGGGCGAAGGTGCGGCCCTCGGGAAGGCTGCCGTCCTCCGCGTAGCCGCGGTACAGGGCGACCGCCTCGCGATGGGCGGCGACCTGCTGGGCCGCGTAGGTCGCCTTGAAGTCGCGGCGCGAGACCGTGTTCAGCTCCTGCAGCTTGGCCTGACGGCGCGGATCGAGCGCGACGCGCTGGCCGGGCGTCCCGGGCTTGTTGTCGATCAGCGACTGTCCCGACACGATGCGGCCCGCGAGGTTCACGGGGACCGTGAGCGGCGCCGTCAGGATGCCGAGCGGCGAGCTGAACGGCCCACCCTCGTCGTCGCGGACGACGTTGCCGGCCGCGTTGAGCGACGAGCCGACGGGGAGGAGCGCATCCGTCGTCTTCTGGTGGTCGGGGATCATCTGGCGGGCATAGGCGCGCACCTTCGGATCGCGCGTCCGCTGCAGGGCGACGCGGCTCGATTCGATCTCGTAGGCGTCGCCGCGCAGGGCCTCGGCCCGGAACGCCATCGTGGATTCGGTGGCCGGGCCGTTGTCGAAGAAGGGAAACAGCGATTGCGCCTGGGCGGGGGCGGCGGCCGTCGCGAGCGCGAGGGCAGCAACGCCATAGGCGAGCGAGGTCTTCATGGGATCTCCGTTCGTGTCAGGAATGCGGCGACCGCCCGAAGCCAGGTCACCGCGTCGCGCCGTCAACGAGACCTCGAGCCTCCGGTTCCTGGCATGCTTGCGCGGCCCCGGCCTGATCTCGGCGCGCCCCGCCACGACTGCCCGGCCTGCGACGATTACAGCCGGCGCGCGGTGCAGGATCGTACGTTACGCCCGCTCTACTTGGCGCGAAGAGTCCTAAACGCTCGCGGTCGATGGCTCGCCCAGCGTCACGGCGGCGCACCCGTGCCGGATGGCACCGCTTGGGCTAGAGGTGGCGCAAGCGAGGCCGTCCCGACGTGATCGTTCCCATCCAGGCGCTCCGCGCCGCGGCGGCCCTGTCGGTCGCCCTGCTGCATGGCCAGCACGAGGCGCGGCTCCATGCGGGGGGGTTCGGCTGGAGCGTGGCCTCGCTCGCCTGGCTGCCCTGGGCGGCGGGCGTGGACGTGTTCTTCGTGATCTCGGGCTTCGTGATGGCGATCTCGTCGCGACGGCTGTTCGCGCGCCCGGGCGGCCGGCGCGTCTTCCTGGCGCGGCGGATCGCCCGCGTGGTGCCGCTCTACTGGGCGGTCACGACGGCCTATCTCGGTCTGGCGCTGCTCGGCTCGGGGCTGGTCGCGGGCGCCGTCGACCCGGCCTACGTGGCCGCCTCCTACGCCTTCCTGCCCATGGCCCGGCCGGACGGCAGCATGGTGCCCCTCTACGGGCTCGGCTGGACGCTGAACTACGAGATGGCCTTCTACGGCCTGTTCGCGCTGGCGCTCGGCCTGCCGATGCTGGCCGGCTTCGCGGCCCTCCTGATCGCCCTGGCGGCGATCGGCGCGGTCGGGGCGGTCGCGACCCTGCCGCAGCCGCTCGCGTTCTGGACGGACCCGATCGTGCTGGAATTCGCGGCCGGCCTCGTGCTCGGCCTGTGGCGGAGCGAGGGCGTCCGCCTCGGGAGGCCGGCGCGGCTGGTGCTGGCCGGCGCGGCGCTCGCGCTGCTCGCCGCCGTCGCGGGGGCCGGCGACCTCGCGGGCGCGACCCGGGCGGTGCTCTGGGGACTGCCCGCCGCCTGCCTCGTCGCGGCCTGCGGCCTCGGCCACGACGATCCCTGGCGGGAGGACGAGCGCTGGACGCGGCTTGCGGCGACGCTCGGCGACGCCTCCTACGCGCTCTACCTCGTCCACCCGTTCGCGCTGCGGGGCGTGCGGGTCGCCGTCGCGGCGGCCGGGCTGGGCCCGGCCGTGCCGCCGCTCGCCGTCCTCGCGGCCGGGCTCGTGGCCGCGACCCTCGCGGCCGTCGCCGTCCATCGCGTCTTCGAGCGGCCCGCGACCCGGTTCGTCCGCGCCCGGCTGGAGCCGCGCCCCGCTACCGCGTGAGCCGGTCCGCCACCTCCTCGGCGATGGAGAGGGAGGAGGTCAGTCCCGGGCTCTCGATCCCGAACAGCGCGACCAGGCCGGGGAGGCCGTGGTCCGAGGGTCCGTCGATCACGAAGTCGGCGGCCTTCTCGCCGGGTCCCGTGAGCTTCGGGCGGATGCCCGCGTAGTCCGGCACCAGCGCCTCGTCGGGCAGGCCGGGCCAGTAGCGCCGGATGGAGGCGTAGAACGAGGCCGCGCGCGCCGGATCGACCCGATAGTCCAGGTGGTCCACCCATTCGACGTCGGGCCCGAAGCGCATCCGGCCGGCGAGGTCGATGGTGAGATGCGTCCCGAGCCCGCCATCCACGGGAGCCGGGTAGATCAGCCGGCGGAAGGCGGGGTTGCCGCCGCAGCCGAAGTAGCTGCCCTTGGCGAGGACGAGGCGCGGGATGCGGTCCGCCGGGAACCCCTCCGTGACCTCGGCGATCTCCTGCGCGCCGAGGCTCGCCGCGTTCACGACCGCGTCGACCGTGAGCTCGCCCGGATCCTCGCCGCCGTAGCGGATCGTCCAGCCGAGCCGGCTGCGGGACAGGCCCTCGATCGTGGCGTTCAGGGCCAGCACGCCGCCCGCATCCTCGATGTCGCCCTGGAGCGCCAGCATGAAGGCGTGGCTGTCGACGATACCGGTCTTCTCGGACAGGAGCGCGGCCGTGCAGGCGAGGTTCGGCTCGAGCGCCTTCGCCCGGCGGGCGTCGATGAGGTCGAGGCCGCCGACGCCGTTCGTCCGGCCCTGCTGGTAGATCCCCTCGATCTTGGAGGTCTCGAGGTCGTTGGTCGCCACGACGAGCTTGCCGCAGGCGCGGTGCGGCACGCCGTGGCTCGCGCAATAGGCGTAGAGCATCTTCTTGCCGGCCACGCAGTGCCGGGCCCGCAGCGACCCCGTCGGGTAGTAGAGGCCCGCATGGATCACCTCGCTGTTGCGCGAGGACACGCCGGAGCCGATCGACCCTTCGCGCTCCGCCACGATGACCGAATGGCCCCGGACGGCGAGCGCCCGCGCGCAGGCGAGGCCGACCACGCCGGCGCCGATGATGAGCACGTCCATCAGGATGTCATTCGGTGCACGGGCACGATCGCTCGGCCCAGGATTCGAAACGCACGACGCCACGATCGGCGACGTGCCGCGCATCGACGGGAGCGTCCTCCCGCGGCGACGCCCGGTCCGATACCACGGTCGTCTCCAGAAGGATCACCTCGGGTCGGTCTCGCGCGGCCGGGAGGGCTCCCGCGCGCGGTCGCGCCCGAAGCCGCGCAGGGAAGAGCCGGCCATGACGACCCCGGGCCCGCCCGTTCGTTCCAAGCGCGTCCGCGCCCGGTCCGCCCGGTCGCCGAACCGCGCCTCGGCGGCCGCCACGCTCCAGGCTGAGATCGCGCCGCTCATGCCGTCAGGGTGATCCGCTCGACCACCCTGGTCAAGGTCTGCGCACCGGCGTCCTCTCACAGCATGGCAAGCGGGCGCTTGCGGTCCGGCGGCGGGAAGGCGCGGTCGAGCTCCGCGAGGTCCTCGGGCGCGAGCGTCAGATCGAGCGCGGCACGGTTGGCGCGCAGCCTCTCGGGATCGGCGCTCTTCGGGATGGCGATCACGTCCGGCCGTCGGAGCATCCAGGCGAGCGCGACCGCGGCCGGGCTGGATTCGTGGCGGCGCGCGATCCCGGCCAGGGCGGGATCGCCCAGGATGCGCCCCTGCTCGAGGGGCGAATAGGCCATCACGGGCATGCCGGCCGTCCGGCAGAGGGGCAGGAGGTCGTACTCGATGCCGCGCCGGGACAGGTTGTAGAGCACCTGATCGGTCCGGCAGGCGCCGCCGCCGGGCAGAGCGGCGAGTTCGGCCAGGTCGTCCGCGTCGAGGTTCGACACGCCCCAGCCGCCGATCTTGCCCGCCCGGACGAGGTCGTCGAAGGCCGCGACCGTGTCGGCGAGCGGATGGCCGCCGCGCCAGTGCAGGAGATAGAGGTCGATCCGGTCGATCCCGAGCCGCGTCAGGCTGCGCTCGCAGGCCGCGATCGTGCCGCGGCGCGAGGCGTTGGACGGCAGCACCTTCGAGACCACGAACGCCTCGTCGCGTCGGCCCCGCAGCGCCTCGGCGACGACCTCCTCGGCCCCGCCGTCGGCGTACATCTCGGCCGTGTCGACCAGCGTCAGGCCGAGGTCGAGGCCGAGCCGCAACGCGTCGGCCTCGGCGCCGCGCCGGCGCCGGTCCTCGCCCATGCCCCAGGTGCCCTGGCCGAGGGCCGGAACCTCCGGCCCTCCCGGGAGCGCGACCCGCCGAACGGCGCGCATCCCGCGCCTCAGGCCGCGATGGACGTCTGCGGCTCGGCCGCCCGCACGTCGGCGTCGACATGCGCCTCGAAGCGCTTGAAGTTCTCCTGGAACATGGCGACGAGGCGCTTCGCGGTCTCGGCGAAGGCCGCCTTATCCTGCCAGGTCTTCACCGGGTACAGGATGTGCGGCTCGACGCCCGGCACCGAGGTCGGCACGGCGAAGCCGAAATACGGATCGCGCCGGAAGTCGGCCTTCGCGAGCGAGCCGTCGAGCGCGGCCGTGAGGAGCCGACGCGTCACGCGGATCGGCATGCGCCGCCCGCCCGTCGCGACGCCGCCGCCCGTCCAGCCCGTGTTCACGAGCCAGCAATCGACGTGGTGCCGCTCGATCAGTTCGCGCAGGAGGTTGCCGTAGACGGACGGGTGCCGCGGCATGAAGGGCGCCCCGAAGCAGGTCGAGAACGTCGCCTCCGGCCCCTTCAGCCCCTTCTCCGTCCCGGCGACCTTGGCCGTGTAGCCCGACAGGAAGTGGTACATCGCCTCCGCGCCCGTCATCTTGGCGATGGGGGGCAGCACGCCGAAGGCGTCTGCCGTCAGCATCACGATGTTCTTCGGATGCCCGGCCCGGCCGGTCGAGGACGCGTTCGGGATGAAGTGGATCGGGTAGGCGCAGCGCGAGTTCTCGGTCTTCGAGGCGTCGTCGAAGTCCGGCACCCGCGTGATCGGGTCGTACACGACGTTCTCGAGCACGGTGCCGAAGCGCTCGGTGGTCGAGTAGATCTCCGGCTCGGCATCGCGCGACAGACGGATCGTCTTCGCGTAGCAGCCGCCCTCGAAGTTGAAGATGCCCTGCGGGCTCCAGCCGTGCTCGTCGTCGCCGACCAGCGAGCGGTTCGGGTCGGAGGACAGCGTCGTCTTGCCCGTGCCGGACAGGCCGAAGAAGATCGCCGCGTCGCCGTCCGCGCCGACGTTCGCCGAGCAGTGCATCGGCATGACCTTCTTCGCCGGCAGCACGTAGTTGAGATACGTGAACACGGACTTCTTCATCTCGCCCGCGTAGGACGTGCCGCCGATCAGCACGATCTTGCGCGAGAAGTCGCAGGCGATGATCGTGTCGGAGCGGCAGCCGTGCCGGGCCGGATCCGCCTTGAAGGACGGCAGGTCCAGGATGGTCAGCTCCGGCACGAAGCCCGGCAGCTCGCCCCTGTCCGGACGGATCAGGAGGTTGCGGATGAACAGCGAGTGCCAGGCGTATTCCGTGAAGACGCGGACGCGCACCCGGTGCGCCGGGTCGGCGCCGCCGTAGAGGTCCTGCGCGAAGAGCGACTTGCCCTTCGCCAGGGCCTGGAAGTCGGCCAGGATGGTGTCGAACTGGTCGCGCGTGATCGCGCCGTTGTTGTCCCACCAGACGTCGTTCTCGGTGTCCGCGTCGCGGACGACGAACTTGTCCTTGGGCGAACGGCCCGTGTGGATCCCGGTATCGGCCGCGAGCGCGCCGCCCTGGATCAGATGCGCCTCGCCGCGCGCGAGCGACTGCTCGGCCAGCAGCGCCGCCTCGAGGTTCCACGAGACCCCGGCGAGATCGGTCAGGCCGAACGTGTCCGCCCCGTGGGCTTCGTTGAAGGTACCGATGTTGTTCAAGCTCGTCCCTCCGCGCGCCCGCCCTGAGACGACGGCGCGCTCCGCCACCCTTCGTGGCGGCACTGGTCCAAGGCCATGTGCCGCAAAGCCGCGCGCACCTCAAGCGCGCGCTCCCACCGTCCTTAAGGCCGGGCCCTCGCCGCGCCGGCCAAAGCGGCCAGGATGCGGCGCAGGTCGCCCGGCGCGGCGGCCCGCTCCGGGAAGGGAACCCGCGCCGTCAGGTCGCCGGCCGCGAGATCGATCCCGTCCGGATCGCAGCCCGTCGCCCGCCAGGCCGCCTCCGGGGCGCCGGCGAGACGGGTCGCGTAGAGCGCGATCGCCTCCAGGTGGTCCTCGTTCATGTGGGCGACGGCGCCCTCCTCCGACGCCTCCAGCCCCTCGGCCCCCGTCATGTCCGTCCCGATCTCGGCCGCCCCGAGGCGGGCCGCGCGGGCGAAGCCGCCGTTGAGGCTCGCGCTCCCGATCGCCATGCGGCGGAAGGCGAAGTCCGGGAAGTCGGCGTAGAGCTCGGCCTTCGGGTGCCGCCGGAGGAAGCGGCTGCGGACCCGCGGCGCCTCCGTCCGCTCCACGCGCCCGACCACCGTGAGGCGGGGATGGGCCAGCGGGTCGCCCCGGCCGGGCGCCGCGAGCAGCAGCGAGGCGCGCGGATCGGCGTCGAGGTTGCCGGCATGTGCCGCGAGCCCGGAGAGGAGGAGCAGCGGCGCGCCGTCGAGGTCGGTCGCGACCGTCACGAGCGAGCAGAACGGATCGCCCGTCTCGCGATCCAGCGTCGCGAGGGCGCCGCTGCGGGTGGTCCGCAGGAGGTGCTTCGCCTCCGCGATCGGATCGAACCCGCCGGTCGCGGGGGCGTTACTGTCGGCCATTCGCTCCTGGCTCCAGGCTGCCGGATTTGGTGATCGCGTCCGGCGGGCCTATTGAGCGCGCTGGCCGGATCTCGGCGCGGTGTGAGGAGATACGCTTGCCGACCATCGCTCTCGTCGACGACGATCGCAACATCCTGGCCTCCGTCTCGATCGCCCTCGAGGCAGAAGGCTACCGGATCCAGACCTACACGGACGGCGCGTCGGCCTTCGACGGCCTCCGGCAGACGCCCGCCGACCTCGCCATCCTGGACATCAAGATGCCCCGGATGGACGGCATGGAGCTGCTGCGGCGCATCCGGCAGAAATCCGACATCCCGGTGATCTTCCTCACGTCCAAGGACGAGGAGATCGACGAGCTGTTCGGCCTCAAGATGGGCGCCGACGACTTCATCCGGAAGCCGTTCTCCCAGCGCCTGCTCGTCGAGCGCGTGAAGGCCGTCCTCCGCCGCGGCGCGCCCAAGGACGCGACCGCCCCCAAGGAGACGGACGCCAAGGCCCTGGAGCGCGGGCAGCTCACGATGGATCCCGAGCGGCACAATTGCAGCTGGAAGAACGAGCCCGTCACCCTCACGGTGACCGAGTTCCTGATCCTGCAGGCGCTCGCCACCCGGCCGGGCGTGGTGAAGAGCCGCAACGCCCTCATGGACGCCGCCTACGACGATTCCGTCTACGTCGACGACCGCACGATCGACAGCCACATCAAGCGGCTGCGCAAGAAGTTCAAGGTCGTCGACAACTCGTTCGACATGATCGAGACGCTGTACGGTGTCGGCTACCGCTTCAAGGAAGCCTGAGGCCCCGGCGGACACCCTGCCGGATCTTCGGGACGGCGCCGCCGCCGACCGATCGCGACGGGGCCTCATCGGCCTCCGCCGCGCGGGCCGCGCGATCGCCCGCCGGGCGTCGTCGAGCCTCACGCGGCGCATCGTCGTGCTCAACCTCGCCGGCCTCGTGGTGCTGCTGGCCGGCTTCCTCACGCTCAACCAGTTCCGCCAGGGCCTGATCGAGGCCCGCGTCGCGAGCCTGCTCATCCAGGGCGAGATCATCGCCGGCGCCATCTCGTCCTCGGCCACGGTGGAGCCCGGCGGCATCACCATGGATCCCGACCGGCTCCTGCAGATGCAGGCCGGCGACAATCCGGGCCCGATCGACGAGGCCCCCTCCCCGCTCGAGTTCTCCATCAGCCCCGAGCGCGTGGCCCCCCTCCTGCGCCGCCTCGTGACGCCGACGGGGACGCGGGCCCGCATCTACGACCGCGACGGCACGCTGATCGTCGATTCCCGCAACCTCTACCGGCCGGGCGACCTCGGCCGCTCGGCCGTGGCGGCGCCCACCAAGGCCCGGCCGAGCCTGCTCGAACGCGTGCTGACCGCGATCTTCGGCCTGTTCCGGGGCGAGGGCGGCCCCTTCGAGGAAGTGGGCCCGGTCGACGCGCGGGCCCTGCCGGAGGTCGGCCGCGCGCTCGGCGGGCAGGCCGCCTCCTCCGTGCGGGCGAACCCCGACGGCGAGACGATCGTCTCGCCGTCGGGGTTCGCCCGCACGGAGGAGGCGGCCTGCCCGCCGAGCGCGCGGCCGAC